>JANWKP010000271.1 GCA_025451315.1 Nitrososphaerales archaeon
TGTTATGTTATATTCTTTTTTGCACAGGAATCACAGTATTTTTCTATAATGGTAGCTCCTTCTACAGTGAATATTGCTTCCTGAGTAGCCGTATTACCGCAAATTACACAGGGTTTTGTATTTCCGCCAACATCAACGAATGCCCTTATCGACGAAAATTTCTTTTCCATTCTATTTCTTCATTTTATTATTATTATGCAATTGCACTTATAGTATCTGTTTGCTATATGCGAGCCAAATTTATATAAAAAGACTAATAGCAGAATTAATGTTTTATGCTCACTGGTGAATTTAATTTATTTTCCCTGCAGTAGTTGTTTGTATAAAAACAGAGGACAAGTTAATTAGAGCATCCAAAGAATTTAGAAAATCCATTCCTAGACTTTGCAAAGGATCTTTTTAAATTACTATATTATCATTTGATCTATTTCATTCACTTTTGAATTATTCATAATGGCCCGCATCAAAATAGAGTGCGCATATTTATGGTAGTTAATCATAGTCGATACGTCCGAACCCGCATACCATACAGAACTTAATCCCACAGAACATACCACTCAAATGTGAGCCATGATACGTTCGATTCTTCAACCTTGTTATTTATTTCGAACTAGCGACTTCAGATTTTATCTATAATCTTTCAAATATTGTTGCGTTCGCATTATCCATTTCAATGTGTTATTGTCAAAGTATACAAGTATAAGAATTACTTTTCAATGGAATAGAATGAATCTATCATGTCAAAATTGGAAATTATTTGCATTACTGAAGCGTTTTATGCATATTTTAATTGTTTATGTCAAAAATAAGATCAACTTGAGTAACTTTGATACCTGTACTATCTATAGCAATTATGATGTATCTATCTTCTAACTCCTTAGCATTTTTGTTGTCATCTATTTTTATATCCAATCTGTTTATCCTTCTGTTTATTGTACTGAAATCAGGAATGGAAGGAATCTTGTTTTTTGCATGACCCTTGACTATACCTTCTGTTTGTCTGTATGGTAGATGAAAGTATGCTTTAGCGTATCCTAACATCTGAACAAATGTATCAGGGTAGTGAAATGGTTCTCCTAGTTTACCTCTGTTCATATCTGCTAATTCTATATCCCAGTTGTCTATAACGTCAAAACCAAGTAGTATTTCACCTCTTCTTACAAGAGACTCGTTGTACTCTGACCATTTCACATGGATTATGGACAGAGGTTAGCTAAATATTTTGGGAAATAAGGTAATCGTGCAACAAGGCAGATACAAATTGTATCCATTACATTACTCGGTGATAAGGCTGCAAACATCTATCAGAGCTCACTTGATGATGTGGCTCGCTTATACAGCATCTTATTTACATCAGCACACCCCATTCAACAAACAAGACCTTCCTCTACAGAGGTCACGCATAATAAGGGGTTTGAGTGATGCTGGATAACAGTAGATTACAAGAATAGACTTATACATGTATACAACAAAGCACTAAATACATAAGAAATATTAATCTAAAATTAAGTAATACTAAAACTCGTATTTTTTACTATAGAAAAGAGTAAAAAACTCTAAAATCATGTTCTAACCATTATAATGAAATAAAAAGATGTAGATAAGATTGTAGTATAAATATGCTTGAGGCCGATGATTATACATCTTTGAGAGATTTACAGTCTTCGTCACCTAGGCCAAAACCTTCTATATCTCTATTACGCTTCCCTTTCTCTTTAAAACCAGATCAAATTAAAGCTGTAAATTCGTGGGTTGAAAACAACTTTAGAGGCACTATACTATACAGTACAGGAACAGGTAAAACTGAAATCGCCTTTGAATGTGCAAAAGTGAGATCTAATTATACACAGCCTTATGATGCCCAATCATTTTCAACATATAACACGGATACTATTCAGAAAGATCATGAATCGTCTGCTAAGGAAGATTACGATAATTCATCTAGGGATTTAAAAAATGCCGAGTCTGACCCTTCAAACACTCCAATTATCTCATTTTTTAATATATTATTTTTGGTTCCAAGAATATCTCTAATAGATCAGACAATCACTAGATTGATAACTTATGGGATACCGCAGGAGAAGATTGGAGCATATTTCGGAGAACGTAAAGAAACCAGAGAAATAATGATAAGCACATATCATAGCATAATAAAAAACCTAAACTTGGTAAGAAGCTCTAATATGGTAATATTTGATGAGGTGCATCTAATTAAAGATACTGCTAAATCATTTAGTAAGATCTTTGATGTAGTGGTTGAAGATCCAACCAAAGCCATATTGGGTCTTACTGCTACACTAGATGAAAAGGATTTTAAAAATAAAACAATATTGGCAGTACTTCCCCCAGTTATTAAATATTCTATTAACGAAGCCGTAAACGATAAAAGACTAGCAAAACCAATAGTCATTCCAATAAAAGTAAATTTAACATCAAAAGAAGAAAAAGAATACGAACTTTATTCTTCTAAAATTAAGAATATTTCTAATCGTTTTAAAAGATATGATGCAGTTTCAATGACCGAGTTATTAAAAAAAGGTGGATTTGCTAGTGGAATGGCTAAAGCATGGTTCTCAAATATAAGGAAAAGAAAACTTTTACTAAGTTGTACAGAGAACAAGTTATCTGCAGCTGCTGATATAATAAAAAAAAGATTTCCAGATGAAAAGATAATGGTATTTAGTGAAACCATTGAATCTATACAAAGGCTCAAAGATATTTTAGAAGATCAGGAGATAAAATCAAAGATAATCGATGCGAAGGTAAAGACTGCTGCCAGACAAAAAATACTAGATAATTGGGGTTTTGATTTTAATGTACTCTTATCTGTTCATACTCTAGAGATAGGATATGATGTTCCTGCAGTAAGAATAGAAATAATCTTGGCTACTACGTCTAACATGAATCAAGTAATTCAAAGAATTGGAAGAGTGATACGAAAACAGGAAGGTAAAGATGTTGCATTAATTTACGTAATTTATGTTTCAGATACAAAAGACGACCACATTATTGAATTGGTAAGAAAAGCATTAAAAGATGATTCTCCTGTAAAAATTGTAACAAGTAATAAAGAATTACTAGAGCAAGAATATGTAGAAAAAACTACTACTGTTTCAGATACAAAAGCAAGATCAAAAAATATACAGAAACAAAAACAAACTAATGATGAGATTTCTATCAAACGTGATACTGAGGGAAGAATTAACAAAGCATACAGACTAGTAGAATCAAATCTACGCGATCCTATCATAATAGAACAAAAACAACAAGAAAGAAAAGAATCTGAATCTTCTTATGATGATGATAGTGATAAAGATAAAATAAAAACAATATACAAAGTACAAAGCAGTAAAGAAAAAAACAAATTCTATGAGGTAGATGTTAAAAACAAAACCTGCACTTGTTCTGACTTTACATTTAGAAAGATAAAATGTAAACATATAATCGCTATGGAGTTAATATTGCCGTAAAATAAGATTCGTCGCCTGACCCAACCTATTTAGCTTGGAATAAACCAGTTTATTCTTGATTGACAGTTAGCATTCTCTGACTATTCATTAGTCAAACATGGAGACCATTTTCTCGTACGATTTTTTTGATACTTGCGGCTGTGAGTTAGAGATAACGAACAAAAACACGCAGGTCAAGTCATTTACATTCCCAAATTCATTCATCCTAGCCATAGGTTACATGCGTTAATCTTTTCATCTTTTCATCTACCTTATAGACAAACTGAAGGGATAATCAAGGCTACAGGAAAAAGTCTACCGGCAAAACCAAGTTATGGCCACATCTGTAAAAGGATCAGCAAACTAAACATGCACCTCGCAAAAGACAATACAAATAATGATGATGATGACTACATCATAATTTCAATAGATAGTACTGGAACTAAGGTAACCAACAGGGGTCAGTGGATGGATAAAAATGGAATGTACAAAATAAGAAAGGCTAAGTCAAGATCCGTATAGCTGTAAACATAAAGACCAAAGAAATCCTTGCTCTAAAGATAACAGACGAGAAGGTTCATGATGGTAAAATGCTAACGAAATTGATTAACCAAGTTTTGGATGGTTCCGCAAATAACAACAACAAAAGCCAGTAACAGTGAATTAAACAAGAAGGTAATAAAGATAAGATCAGCTTTGGCTGACGGAGCCCATAGAATGATTCCAATGCAAACTTTCAGTATCTCCAAGAGAAAGGAATAACACCCGGTATAAAGGTAAGAAAGAACTCTATCGCTTCTGCCAGAAACAACAGGTTAAGGAACAGGGAAGTAATGCTTCAGTCAAAAGATGATGACCTGCTGAAATGGAAGACAAAAAGAAAGTATGGACACAGATGGATTTCTGAAACAGCTTTTCGACACTAAAAAGAACCTTTGGTGAATATGTATCTGCCACTAGATTTCAAAACATGGTAAAGGAGATGATGATAAAAGTGTCATTGTATAACCTGTTTAGAAGAATATAAAGTACGAAAGGATACGACTAAAGGATAAAGAATTAGGAAACAAAGCACAAATTTTATATTAATTTAGATTGTTTGGATACTTTTTATAGTTATTTTCGATGCTCAAATTTATTCGTCAGTATGATAATCGTTAAAATACCCTCACATATTTGCTAATTACGAAATCTCAATTACTATTTGTTAAATACTATATTACAGAAATTTAAAAAATAACTAATAATAGTGAAAGCACACAATTTCTTAATGAGATCTGTAATACGTTTTACAAAACAATTTTAGGTTACATGGACGAAAAGAATATGGACCAGTCAAAAATCCATTCTTCTAATGTTCTAATAACCCCAGTTCTACATTGAAAGATAAACATCGGTACCAGTCTATTCAAATTTATCATCTCTCTTTGATTGCTATGAAGAGTTCTGTGGAATGATGAGGAGCGCTTACAGGCATTAATTAGGAAGGCAATACTCCATTTCCTTCGATCAAGACATTCCGTTATTTTAATACATCCTGCACAATACATATAGATAATATGTTTATGATAAATGTAAAGGGTTACTGATTTAGTATCATACGTAATTGTGAAAGCTTGAATGGCATAGCAAGAATATCTTTATGCTCAATTGCTATGGAGTTTTCTCATTTTTATACAGAGAAAAATAAAATGACGAAAATGTTGCATAAAGCTATAGCACTTTCATTCATTAACGGATCAATTCACTTTAGGAAATACTTTTGTATCCTGACTGGCTTTTTTATCTTATCAGCTTATGAATATAGACAATGCTCATGTGGATTACCTTTTAAATAAATTGGTTCATTCTGGGATTGAGATAGATGAGAAACTTGCCCAGGATTTTTTGGCCATTAAAGATCAGGCAATCGATCCCTTAATACAAATCGTTAAAAATGAAGATTATTGGCATAGTAACAATGAACAAGAGAGAATAACAACGATAACGACTTTACACATTTTGTCTCTCATCAAAGATGAATCTTGCTTTGATGCTATAGTCTATGTTCTTTACAATTATGATGAAGAACTAGATGACATGGTTATGCTAATACCGTACCTTTTAGCAAATTTTGATATAGAGTATTATGAAAATTTAGCAGAGTTACTTTTAGACTTTAATGTAAAATACTGGATTAAGGAATACATTGCAATAGCTTTAGTAATCATTTCCAAATCCTATCTTAATAAAGAGGATGGTGTTGATACAGGGGTAAATTATACACAAAGAACTATAGAATTATTAAAAAAGATTATAACTTCTAAAGAAACCGATCGTAAATCCAAGAGCTTGTTGGCTAGGGTGCTTGCGGATCTGAAGGATCCTTCTTCTCGGGATTTTATCAAATCTTTATTTGACAATCATGAGATCGATAAAAAGGTTCTAAAGTATTCTGAAGTCTTGGATATTTACAAAGGAAAATACAATGAACTTATCAGGATGGTATACCACAAGCATAGTCCTCTGGATTATTTCAAAGCAAGTGAAATTGCCTCCTTTGCCGATGAAGATGACGATGTTACTGTTGAATCTAATTCTCAAGAAAGTTATACTTTTTTAGATATTAAAGAAAATAATCCAGATCTTGATTTCAATCTTGTTAAAACTTCATCATATCCTACCAATATTAACACCTCTGCTTATTCTGACATTAACAATGTTACCCTAACTTCTCCAAGTGATAAGAGGACAGATAGTAAAGATGAAAATGAGGGTGTTTTGTTTGGTAATAATAGTGATACTGTTCCACAAAAATCGCTAGCGAATTCCAAGACGGGTAGAAACGAGCCATGTCTATGTGGTAGCGGAAAAAAGTACAAGAAATGCTGCATGAGCAAAAATGAATTTTTCTAATATTGACAATCAAGATAACAACTGATGACATTGCCAGATTAAATTCTAAATACCATTTTTGTCACAAAAATGACTTTTACGAACATTGCTATTATGTATATTCTGAAATGATGCGCTGAATTTTAACTCATCCGTGAATGTCTGGCACTTGCTAAATAGTTTGAGTTTGGCGACAAAAGCACATCTTTTAGACAAACAGATTGATTTCTATAAAGATGTAAGATAGGATAATCAATCTTAAACCCATGTGGATATCCTCATGATTTCCACCGAACCCGCTACCCATTTATAGTAACGATTTAGATATATAAAAATTATAACAAATGATTAATATAATTGTAATAAAGATGATTTATCATTGATTAGATATAAATCTTAGCCATGTGTCATCATTTTTAATCATTTCACCAATTGTGGTCATGTTTTGTCAGTTGTAGGCATTAAAGACCGTTTGATACCTGTCTTTATATAGTATGATACCTAATAGATAGTATGTCAAAGAAAATAGAAACTAACCAAAATTATTCAAATAATAACAATGATTTCCAGGAATCCGTTAACCAATCATTTGATGAAACTAAAGACAATATCAAAAAATCAATAGATGAATCAAGAAAACAAATACCAAGAATTAA
>JANWKP010000272.1 GCA_025451315.1 Nitrososphaerales archaeon
CAATCTTTATTTCCTTCAAGTCTTTAGTATCAAAATTAGTTTAAAATATTTAGTATTTTTGATTATATCCTTTTTACAATATTGATGTGGTATACTCGGGTATTTGAACCCAAGTGAATAACAGATCCGGTGGGTTTAGTAATGGATATATTACGAGTCTAATGAGTGAAGTCTCTTGTAATTACATTTTTGTGGCGGATTATCAATTAAAAAAAGGTTCAATAAAAATATTTTAAGATTATCAGGGCTTAAGCAAATGTGTTAAATCGATAATATTGGGGTTTTGTGATATTATTGGACTCACCACTATATGATCTATCTGTTTTCTCCTGGGTAAGTTAATATTTTCTGGTGTAACAACATCTATGAAATCACATTTTTTTACATCATTAACACATTTTGATGCATTCTCACTGATTTTATTTAAAGAATCGTTCAATTGAGTTAAGAATTGTCTCAATTTATTATCATCGGGATTTTCAAAATAATCCGGATTTTTTCTGATAAAATTAATTTTATTTATCATATCCAATATTTCTTTTCGCTTATTGTAATATTGATCTAAAACCGATTTAGACTTTTGTATGTCGATGAAATTGGGCGGCTTTGGTGAAGGTAATGTTTTATAATCAATAATTGACATGATTTTGGGAACAGGCCTGCCATTTTCATTATTTACCTGTTGAGGAAATTTTTTTGCTCTTTCGATGACTTCATCAAAAGATATCGGTTGGTCAACATCTGTTCCTCCAATTTGATAATTGCTTACTTCCAAATCAACTTGTTTTAGTTTATCTTTCATTTGGGAAGCAATAGATGTATTGCCCGCTACCATTACAGCATAATTGCCAGTAAACTCGGTAAATATATTTTGAAGTTTTGTTTCATCTCGGCTAGAAAAACTAAATACACCGTAATAGCTACCTTCTGTTGTAATCGCCTTGACAAAGGTGTCTCCATATCAATTAGTAAATTCATCAATATTTCCATTATCAATCAATTTGGCTGCTTCAGGCTTGTATCTTACATTTTCTATCATCTTTGTATTATTGATTACTTCGACTGAGGCTATAGCATATTTTTTTTTCATCTGTATACTGTAAAGATTCAGAATAAGAAAATTTTGCAGAAGCGCCAAACAATCCATATGAAGCTTTTACTTGTGCATTTATTGAAAATGCATTTTCAAAATCTTCTCGTGATTGTATCTTATGTAGTTTGAATTCTATTATTTGTCCAGATACGTTGGCAATAGAAGAAGGTTCATCAAAATCTAATGCTTCGCCCCGAGGCTCTAATGTCAAAGAGTTTACACCAATACCATAATCTAATAGACGACTAAAGTCTATGTCAGTCACTAGATTGGTATATTAGCCCAGATTTTAAACTTTACTTTCTTATTGAAATATATGATAACATAATTGAGGAATTATTTAAAAAAAGATAGATTTACCTTTGAATATTATTCATTAAAATAGAAAAACCTTAAAGAATGTTACATCTAATTTTGTAACTTGAAAGAATGAATGGAGTTGACTGCCTGAACGATAATCTCGTAATCCCCCGATGTGGTATTAAAAGGAAAATCTCCTTTATCCCAAAAATGATTTTTATCCACTGTCAGAACTATATTCATAGCAATTGTCACCTATATCAATTGCGTTGATAGTTGACACTGGATTCATGTTTAGTGGTGTACATTAATTTTGAATTCTGTATTCAAATCGGAGGATTGAATATCGGATAGACTCTGGGCTTCGAATCTTGAGATGTATGGGATCTGTTACTTAAATAAATTTTACTTGGTGGATTTTATGATTATCTATAATTTTCTTATGTGTGTTAAACGTGTGTTAAACTATTAAGCAATATTCAATGTATTATGATAATTCTCAAAAGAGAGAATGATTGTGATCATCGCATAGTAAAATCTTTAATAAAACCTTTTTAGAAACCATATACAGTTTGACAGATGTTGCAAATTAAAACCAAAGCGATCAAAATTTTTGATATGGTGAAATACTAAGAGGACTTTTTTCCATTTCCAAACAATCTGGAGAAAAAAAAGATGAACTCATTCGTATATGTATATTTGACCTGGGCCTTAAAAAAGGAAGAGATAGCAAACGGGCCCGGTGGGCTTCAGGACGATATCAGTCCTTTTAGATGGGTTCTACATATAACCAGGTTCAGTACTGTGTCCGTCATCGTGCCAGACCGATTGTCATCATCAAGTTGATTCTTCTTGTATTACAAACCCTATTGAGATGCTTACATGTACTCATTGTGCCGCCGAAACTTCAGGCGTGTAGGGCGAGGTTTTGTTGCAAAGATAGTTATTCAAACTTCCATGACCCAAATAATTTAATTATTCACGAGACTGATAATTATCTGTGTCAAAAAGTGGAACTTTTAGAGAGGATTTCCATCGTGTTATGTCCTCTATTCTAGAGATCCCATTATCTTCTAATAATGACTCTTTTCTACAAGGCGAATTAATTTTTCCCACTTTTGACGCCAAGACGCTCATCATCTTTGCTCATGGCAGTGGAAGCGGTCGGCTCAGTCCTAGAAATCAATATGTTGCTAATATTTTAAACCTTAATGGATTTGCAACTTTTCTAGTAGATTTGCTTACTCCAGAAGAACAACAATCTGATTTGAAAAGCCAAAAGCTACTTGATAAATATCCCGGCCTCACATTAAACAAATTTAACATTAAACTTCTTGCCACACGACTTGAAACGGTAACAGCTTGGCTAATAGGGAATGTATCAGAGGTTAAAAATCTGTCCATAGGCTATTTTGGTTCAAGTACAGGAGCTGCAGCTGCAATCGAAGCCACTGAGTCTGATTCTTTTTTTGGTAAGGTATATGCTATAGTTTCAAGGGGCGGTCGGCCCGATTTGGCCAACTCTGACAGTATAAAAAATATTAAAGCATCTACTTTGTTAATGGTGGGAGAAAAAGATTCTAAAGCGGTAATTGACCTAAACAAGAAGGTCTTAAATCAATTAAAGAATGCAAAATCTAAAGAATTAGTAATGATACCAAATGCAGGCCATCTCTTTGACGAAGAAGGTACAATAGAACAAGCTGCAGATATTACTGTAAATTGGTTTTCTAATGATTTGTAGTGATAAAAAAATGGAGTGTGATCTAATTCATGGCGATTGTGGCACTAGCTGATTGTCCCAAGTTAGAAGCTACGATGGCTAAGCCGCCTGTTACAAAAGCTGACAAGATCGCTACTAGTTTTTTTATCAAGCGTAATATACAAAACATATTAATAAGGATATTGTAGTAAAAAGGAAATATATATCAAATAGTGAAGTGGCAGTGATAATGATAAATGGATTCTGTTATACCACTCTAGATTGTGCTGTGAGTTGTTAGTTTGTTATAATACAAAGGATATGGTAGAATGAAGGTTTAGCTAGATGACATATCTCTCCTCCTGCAGACCTCAATTACCTGCTCATCTTCCACCGGTTTGAATTCTTGATAATATTGTCCCACAGTTTTAAAAACAGATGAAGAGGGAGTTGTCCCTGTAACCACCATGTCACATTCGCTTTTCAAGGCTTCAAAAGTGTCCTTTGAAGTTACAGGAATTGCAATCACAATTGTCTTGGGATTTTGCTTTCTTATCCATCTAGCAGTTACTATGATAGTAGCACCAGTCGCAGCGCCATCATCTACCAGAACGACTATTTTATTTGTGACATTTAGTGATTCCTTTGTTTTTCTATATAAAGAAGCGCGACGCTTTATTTCCTCTATTTGCCTTGATTTTTCTTTTTCAATGTAATCTTTATCAATTTCTAATTCAATTATTATTTCGTCATTTAAAAAAATGGTTTCGTCTTCCATTATTGCTCCAATTGCAATCTCTTGATTATGAGGTGCAGTAAGTTTTCTTGGAATTACTATGTCAAACTCGGATCTATATGATAACTTGGTTGCGACAATATCTCCAACTATTACTCCGCCACGGGGTATAGTCAGTACTAGAAGGGTGTCGTTCTTTTTGTCAATTCTTAGCTTCTTTAATGAATCTTCCAAAGCGCCAGCAAGTATCTTGGCTGCAATTACTCTGTTTTTAAAACGTAATTGAAACTTGTTTTTTAATGAGTCTAACATATGCCATATGCCTTCTAATCTTTAGTATCAAACTAGTTAATATTGTTAGCTACAATAAATCAAAAAATCTTCACCATCCTTTATTCTCATAACTTTTACAATAAGGAGACCACAATAAAGATAGGATATCTTTGTTTTCTTTGCATGACTCATATTTAATAATAGTCACCAATTCATATTTATCCCAAATCTTTGTTCCTGAATATGGGCTTTATCTTTTTATTCTCTTTATTTTTATATTCACAAACGATGGTTTATTCCAAGTATCGTAAGATTTTGAGTCTATTCCTTGGTCTCTTGCATTATATAGCCATCTATAGAAATATTTTAGTCTTCAGAGGTAATCATTCTATGTAGTTATCCATTTTTTATCTGGATCGTCTTTGTCAGTTTTCTTTTTGATAATTTTCAGAGGTATCTATTTTTTGTAAATATTCGTAAAAGTCTTTAATTATTTGTCTATTGGTTTTATTTGTTACTTTTATATCTATGTTTTGAATGGTTCTGACTAACTTGGGGGTAATAATATACCGTTCTTTAATCTAATCTCTTATATAACCAAGAATTATTTAAATCTGTGATTAACGGGCACGTGAAACTTTGGGTACAATATCCATTCTTTAGGGCGATTTCAATAATAACGCAAATTACTTCTATTAATCATTAGGTTGAAGATTATCGTATATCTAATGTCTACTAGTTTACTAAATCTTTGCTTGATTATAGGACTCTTGCCTGAATTTAGCTTTAGGATTGATTATGGATTAGGTTAGGAGTAAGAGTCAGAGTTATAAAAAATGTTTATATTGATGCTTCTAAATGTAAAGTGAAAGATTGGTGTTAGACAATCCCTTTGGAAGATAAATTCCATATGTTTGCACTCAATAAGAAAATCTAAAAATCATTTGTCTGCATATGATGGTTCATAGTAATTGATCGAAGTTGATAACCTTCCTAAAGAAAAAACAGAGGTAATCTATGATGTGGATAAGATAATAAAAACAACATTGAATTTATTTTCAATCGCTAGAATCTCTTTAGATTGTTGTATCGAGTCGAATGGCCCATCTATGCTCACTATTCCAAATCATCCAATTACAAAAGCCCATTATGACATGAGCAGAAGGGGGGTAAGAATTAGATTCATTACCGGTGTTACAAAAGAAAATCTGGTTCATTGCAAGGAATTGATGAATTTTAGTGAAGTTCGTCACTTGGATGAAATTAAAGGAAACTTTGGAGTACTGGATGGTAAATATTATCAAGCTGGCGCTAAAATAGACATTTCTTCACCACCGCCGTTACTTATTCACAGTACCGTTAAAGCCATTGTCGAGCAACAACAATATTTCTTCGAGATGCTATGGGATAAAGCCATACCTTGGGTTCAAAGGATTGATGAGATAGAATACGGTATCGAACGAGATGTACACAAGACTCTTCAAAATACAGATGAAATACAAAAATTGTCTTCTCAATTGGTTAGATCTGCCAAAAACGAGATACTGTTAATTCAATCTGATATCAAAACTAGTCAGAATGGATATATCAGCAAACTATTTCATGCCATTAATGAAAAATTATCTACAGATAAGCAAGTTAAGATAAGAATCCTTCTTCCTGTTATCCATGACTCAGACAGAAATAGAAACAGACTTTTTAACAAGATGGGTCAAAAGAAAGAAAATATAGAAATAAGATATCTTGAGAAGGAGCTACGAAGCCAAGTATCTATTCTAATAATAGATAACAAGTTCATGTTTTCCTCCGCATTCAAGCAAGAAACAAAAACAAGAGAAAGGAAAACCCCATCAATAAACAAAGGTTTAGCTACTTATACCAATAATGAACCCACTGTATTATCATATGTTTATATCTTTGAAACACTTTGGAAACAGAGTGAGTTATATCAAATCATAAAAGAAAACAATACTAAACTTCAACGATTCAATGAGGCTCAAAAAGAATTTATAGATATAGCTGCACATGAATTAAGAAATCCTGTCATGCCTATCCTAAATCTTGGTATCGACTTACAATCGAGTTGGATAGCACTCAAAGATAAAGAAAAGGTCTACATGATTGACATAATAGTAAGAAATGCCAAAAGATTAAGAAAACTTACTGAGGAACTACTTGATACTGCAAAAATAGAAAATCGGCTATTAATTCTTAACCTAGAAAATTATGATCTAGCAAGGCAAATTGTCGAGATAACGTCAGATTTTAACAATCAGATAAGACTCCATCCTAGAAAAGATGAAAAGTCTTCTATCAAATTTATGGTAAAATGTCAAGATAACCGAGAGATAATCATCAATGCTGATAAGAGCAGGATATCTCAAGTTATTGTCAATTTGTTAGATAACGCAGTTAAATTCATAGGCCGCAAACTTCCTAGAGAAATAGTTATCAGCATAAAAGAGGGTATTGGCGAAAACAAAGCAGAGGTTATTGTAAGTGTAAGTAATACGGGTAACACAATTGATCTAATGATACTTCCAAAATTGTTTCACAAATTTAGTAGAACATCAGATACTGGAACAGGTCTTGGACTATTTATAAGTAAGGGTATAATTGAAGCACACGGTGGTCGAATCTGGGCCGAGAATAAAGTCAATGGATTTGGTACAATCTTTACATTTTCTATTCCGTTGAAATAAGTTTGAAACATATTACAATTCGTCTTCTTTCTGATAGATTGATAACAGTAACTAACTGGATAACAGATAATATTCCTAAGGTTGAAGAGTTACCAATGGGCTTAAGTACTAGATTACGTTTTACAGCTCCAATGGAGGTATCTACTCATTTTGATAGGGTGAACCCTTAGTATGAAAAGGTGGCCAGTCTGATTTGGCTGGCCTTGATAGCATACAAACCAGCAAAGCGTCTATCTTGTTATTAGTGGGAGAAAAAGATTCCAAGGCCGTAATTGAACTAAACAAGAGTCTTGAATCAATTAAAGAATACGAAATCTAAAAAACTATTAATGATACCAAATACAGTACATATTTTTGAGGAAGAGGGTTCGATAATACAAGTTGCAGAGATAACTGTGAAATGGTTTACTGATAGTTTGTAAATATTAAGAAAGAAAAAGGGATTAGTTCATGGTCATTGCTGCACTTGCTGATTGTCCCAAGTTAGAAGCTACGATGGCTAAGCCGCCTGTTACAAATGCACCTATGATTGCTAATAGGTTCTTCAATTTTCCTCTTACTTCTAGTTATTGGTAATTAGAGCAGATGCTGATTGTCCCAAGTTAGAAGCTACGATGGCCAAGCCGCCTGTTACAAAAGCTGACAAGATTGCTAAAAGTTTTTTCATTACTTTTTTATCCCCTTAATTCGTGGTCATTGCTGCACTTGCTGATTGTCCCAAGTTAGAAGCTACGATGGCCAAGCCGCCTGTTACAAAAGCTGACAAGATTGCTAAAAGTTTTTTCATTACCTATTATTAATTCGACAAAATATAAGGAATATTTATAATAAAGTTCTGAAATTTATTTATTTATTAAATTAATTGGATGTTTTTTAGTGCTTTATTATAGAAATTATAATAATTAGATTCTAATTATTGCATAATATTGGAGATATCTCGCTATTGTGGCAAAAATGGTTGAAAATCCCCAAGAATTAAAAGAATATAAGATACAACTTAAAATAATAACAATTGCATTTTAATTCCAAAAAGGATTCAAATACTCATGAAGAGAAAGATGCATATCAGTTATTGAATGATCCTAGTTCATTAAATATTTACAAAAACAGATATGTGCCTATCGATGTTCTCACTATCGACAAGCATTCTCGTCTAACAATAACTAAGAAGGTAAAAAGACTAATTCCATTTTATCCTAATCACAACGTTATTGTTTTTCAAGATATATACAATAAGAGTTTCTTACTTCAGATAAAACAGATTGGTAGACCTGAAATGGGATCTATAGTAGAAAACTTGATTCTTATAAGAAGGAAAATCAATTCTTTGGATAACTTATACTCTTCAAATGGAAAAAATAAAAGAGGTGACCAGTATCATTTGCTGAATAAGGTAAGTCAAAATGATTTTGATGAATCGAGTACTAATCCTCTTAGTAGCGGATCTAAAAAAATTATCAAACTTGGTTACAATGATGATACTCTTTATTCTGTTCCTATTCTTGTTATTGATGACGATCAAGACTTGATTTCAGGCTATGACTCAGCGTTGAGACGTGCAGGCTATAAAAATGTGAAAGCATTTTCGGATTCAACCAAAGCTTTGAGATTTATCTCAGACTTAAAAAATCTGTTATACTATAAATTGGCTATCATTGATATCCGTATGCCTGGCATAAATGGCATACAGTTATACAATATATTGAAAATATTAAAGCCTTCTCTTAATATAATATTTTTGACCGCTTTGGATTCGGTGAACGAATTAACTAGCATTTACTCAGATATAAAATCAGAGGACATTATACGAAAACCATTTGAATTGACTGAATTTGTTAAGGTGGTAGATAATAAAATAAGTAAGATGGAATTAAGTTAAATAGCAACTTCATTTTCGTTTTCATCATTTATTTCAATAACAGCTTCTACCACTTTTCTTATACACCATATTATGGTAGAACCTCCTTAAAAGCGCCTTTATCGTAACGGGCCCGGTGGGTTTAGTAATAGATATATTACGAGTCCAAATTCGACTATTATTTTCGCTCGTAATGGCTTGTAATCTTAATAACGAGCCTTCTGGTAGTAAATGGTATTTATTGTTAATATATTAGGTTAAAATAGCGCTTTTAATCACTAAATATTTTCGCGACAGCCATGATAAGGATATATTAAGAAGATGAAATCATCATTTCACAAGAATATATTCATTTAGATTTACTTTTTGTGTGATCAGTCAGAAAATTAACTACATGGTACAAAAACTGTACTATTTTGCTCTAATATTTTAGCAGTTTCTTTTAAAGCAACTTTCTTAAATATAATAGTCATTGATACTTTGATGATACATAAATTTTTGGCAATTATTGCCATAACAGTAATAATCGCATCAATATCTATGATTGTGTCTTTTGTTGGAACATCATTTGCAGACAAGGTAGGGCCAAATGGTGAGAAAGAAGATGTGCTAAAACAGGGCGCCCTTGGAGAATTTTATTCAAAGGCTGGTAAAGAATTTTGGTTTGGAGGTGCAAGTGGCCACGAGTTCGGAGATGTCAGATCAGATATCGCAAGTTCTGACTCTGGGGTCATCGGAGCAAATACCGCATACTACGGTAGTGGAGAATGTCACTCAAAGCAACACAGTGATGTATGCGTATAAACGTTAGAGAAATTCATCTAAATGATTGCTAGCGTCACATAGTGACTAGCATTAGCATATTATTATGTAAAAAATTCCTTTCTTTTTTTACAGATTTAGTTATAGATAAAAATGACAAATAAGATAACTTTTTTTATCAAATAAGATACTGAAAAATTCCATTCGGTGGGCTTCGAATCCATGGGGTACATAGGACCTGTTAATTTAATAAATACTTAGATTTAGGCAATTAGCATAATTTGGACCTATTGTCATTAGTGTTACATCCAGTTAATTTGAAAAAGGTTTGAAATTTTAGAACTTGAAAAATATGTACTACTATCTTTTTTTTCTATCGTCCCATGAAATAGGCTGAAGTTCTCTTCAATGGCACCAGATCTGATATTTATGAAATCAAGAAATCTCTGTAATCTTTTAGGATACAGACGTTTTGATTCTTTGGAGTTTAGAGCATACATGAATTATTGGTATGGCTATAATCTAAAAGGACTGCTTTCCGCTTTTAGATCTTCAGAAAAAGAAAAAGGTGAAATCATTCTTGCTACTCTCTTATTAATCTGGACCATAAAAAAGGAAGAGATATCAAACGGGCCCGGTGGGCTTCAGGACTATATAGGTCCTTGAATGTGGGTTCTAGTCATAACAGGGCAACACTATTCTATTTGATTGATATTCAGCGTGAATTTAATTAGAGCCAAACAGCTACTTCCCCATTAATTTGTATAGAAAATACTAATTCAAATGGTTCAAAGTATACTTTACAATTAGTAATTGTTCTTATTCAGCCAAGAAGTTAAAATTAATGTTTAATTGGAACTGGGAGAATATGGGAATATCATGAAAGAACAACACAAATATTTCTGTTTATCTGTGATTATTTTGTTATCTTCTTTTATTTTCCTTGGAGTTTTAGAATTAAAGCCCGCATGGACTCAATCTGTAATAAAAACCATTCCTGTGGGCGACTTTCCCGTTGCATTGGAGTACAATCCTATTAACAAGTATGTCTATGTATCTAATTCAGATTCAGATGATGTGTCTGTCATAAATAGTGCTAACAACACGGTGATTAAAACCATACCCGTGGGGGACGGACCAGGGAATCTTGTTTACTTTAACAATAAAGTTTACGTTATCAATTCTGGCTCAGATACCGTATCTGTAATAGACGGTGGTACCAATAAAGTGATTAAAACCATAGATGTGGGTGACGCTCCAGTTGATTTAGAATTCAATCCCAGTAATGGCTACATTTATGTGGCCGGGTATTCCTCAGGTGATATAACTGTGATAAGTGGCTCCGTAGTAGTAACAACTATTGCATCCGATGCTGTTTCATTTAAGTTAGGATACAACCCTGTTAACGAGAATATTTATGTAGCTAATTATTTTAACCCTGCCAATATCAAATTGATAAATAGTGCTACCAATACGTTGATAAAGAACATAGACGTAGGAGACTTTCCTTGGGATATAGAACACAGTCCTAGTAGCAACCGTGTCTATGTTTCCAATCTACTCTCAGACGATGTATCTTTAATATCTGGCTCTAATACAGTGGTTAAGACTTTAACTGTGGGCGATGGACCAAGAGACTTGATGTATAACCCTAGTAACAAGCGTATGTATGTAATCAACAGCATTTCAGACGATGTATCTGTGATTGGTACTACAATAATTGTCGGACCAGCACCTAATTCACCCTCTGACCTAATGCCGATAGTAGTACATTAGTCTACCTGCATGACTTAGGAGAGTATTTGAGAATAACTAACTAATTCTAAAATTTTCTAACTAACAAAACAATAATCAAACTTGAAATCATTAGACTAGTTAAAGACAATGGGCCCGGTGGGTTTCGTAATAGATATATTACGAGTCTGAAGGTCTAAGCATTTTCATTTGTAATCAAAATATAACAAGAACTTGATAAGGCTAAGAAATATGAAAATAAAACTAAACCAAACGAAG
>JANWKP010000273.1 GCA_025451315.1 Nitrososphaerales archaeon
AATGGGTAGAGTTAGATTATATAACAGACGATGGAAATTATGGTGGTAAATATCACCAGGAGTGGTTGGTATCTAATAAAGTTCTAAACTTTGTTCGCTCTGCCAGTTCGAGATTTGAGCACTCCTCTAATTCTGAGTTTGTCAGTTCTGATAGTTCCAAAAATGTGTATAAGATTGGATTGGATCTAACAACCGATCTCATTAGAGAGATGAATAAAATCCTCTTTGCACCAAAAAACGTTATTGAAGCAGAACGACGTTTAGCTAATGCAACATCTGTGAGGGATCTAATCGAAAAAGTCGAGGATCTTGAAAGCTACATGCCAGAAGTTATTAGCGCAAGAAAAATTTCTGATAATGTTGGATATATACGAATCCGCACATTCACC
The DNA here is from genome assembly GCA_025451315.1 of Nitrososphaerales archaeon. GTDB lineage: Archaea > Thermoproteota > Nitrososphaeria > Nitrososphaerales > Nitrososphaeraceae > TH1177. The sequence goes on from JANWKP010000273.1 coordinate 390, forward strand.
AACGATAAATATGAAAATTTTGTTGATCAATTTGTTAATGAATTTCTACGGCTACTGAGACAGCTTCCCAAAAAAGGACTCATCATAGACGTACGAGGGAATGGTGGAGGATATATCACTGCAGCAGAGTGCATTCTTCAATTTCTAACTCCACAAAAAATTTACCCAGAACCATACCAATTCATAAGTTCCCCTCTTACCATTGACATGACTCGTCGAACTGATTGGTTAAATCCTTGGGCCTCCTCTCTTTCAGAGTCTCTTACTACAGGTTCAACCTTCTCTCGAGGTTTCCCAATTACAAGCACAGACGATGCAAACATTCTAGGTCAGCATTATCATGGCCCAGTTGTTTTAGTTACAGATGCTCTATGTTATAGTGCTACAGATCTTTTTGCTGCAGGATTTCAAGATCATCAAATTGGTCCCATACTTGGAGTAGATGGAAACACTGGAGCAGGAGGTGCAAATGTTTGGGAATACAGTCTTCTAAAAGGCATTCTAGAGCGGGCTAGATCAAAGTATCAATTAAAAAAATTACCTTCAGACTCAAATATGCGAGTCTCTATTCGTAGAAACATTCGGGTTGGAGATTATGCAGGAACACCCGTAGAAGATCTTGGAATAATGCCTAAGCATAAACATAACATAACTCGCAGAGACTTGCTTGAGGAAAATGCTGATTTGATAGAAAAGGCAACTGAGATACTTGCAGGATTGCCGGTTAGGCAGCTTGATTTAGTGCTATTTAATAAATCTGGTTCATTGGAGATTGAGCTAACTACCCTCCTAATCTCTCGTGTTGATATTTATATTGATGGCAGGCCTGTTGATTCCAAAGATGTAACTGATGGTACCAATAAACTAAACATAGAACCAATAGATAACAGCGGACAAATGCTTGAAATTATTGGCTTTATGGAAAACAAGATTGTTGCTGCAAGAAAAATAATTCTGAAACCAATGTAGGGGATCTACAAAATATTAAATTCATTGATTCAATTACTAGAATTAAGTTTATGCAATGGAAATAATGTAACATAAATAATGGTAACATATCTATAATAGTTGAAATTCTTTCAAGATATCTGAACCCATAAGAGTTAGAAATTAAAGAACATAAACAACAAATAAAAAATTTAGTTTATTTTATTAATAAAAATAATATCAAATATTATTATATGATAAGATATACCTATAGTCCATCCTTAATGCTTTGAACATCATATTAAAAATTCATGTCTAAGGAATCAGGATCAGATATAACTGCTCGATTAATAAATCAATGGATTGATTATTTTTGCATCTTTCTAAGTGGGATCTGAATCCTTCTATAAAGTGGGACCAGTTACTTTAGTTCAATATAGTAATATATGTCCAATTCATCAAATAACAATACAATTTAAAAAATTTGTGCTATGGATCTTATATTTAATTAAATTAGTACTAATTAAGATATCAAATTATGATTAATGAAAACATAAAGTGTTTAATTATAAAATAATAAAATCTACCTTTTACATTGAATGAATTAAGGATTTAGAGGTATATTATTTATCCAGAATCTATTTGATATAGAAATTGGAAGTTTGTCTCCATTTTCTGTTGTTATAGTATAATCATTCTTAGTGAGAGGATCATGGGTAATAGGTTGTCTACTTTTCTCCTTTACTGAAGAAATCGATATTTTAATAATTTTCGACTCTTTAATTTTATCAGATAAATTTCCTAGCATTGATATGTCTAATTCTTGTTCAAAATTAGGAGCTTTTGATAAGTAATGAGAAAGATGCCAATCAGAATCTGTTCCAAAAAGATAATATTCAAGATTTTTAGGATATGGGGGACTATTTTTATTCAATTGTTTAAACAAAAGTATTTTCTTTATATTAACAGTAATTTCAGGTGAAATTAATGGCTCACCTATGGGATCACCATTTTCATTAGCAAAAGTAATTTGTCCAACAAAGGAACTAGAATTAACAAGTTTTTCTAAACGAATAGGTTCGATATTTGAAATAATAATTGGTTTAGCAGGGTTTTCTTTTTTTATTTTAAGATAATTCTTCATATGAGATCCGTCAATTTCAGCCTCTAATATCGTTTGATATGAATGAGCCGGGACGTTATACATTGGTAGGTGAGATAAATAAAGACTATTTGTACCCAACATCAGAAAACCATGAATACGAGCTAGGTTATCTATATTTGCCTTATTCTCCTCATTGAGGGAATTATTACTAATTTGTGCAAATACCGTTGTGGTATCTAATGAAGATTTATCTGAAAAACTGAATAGAAATAAAGTTATTAAAATCAAAGTGGAAGCTAATATAGACAAATATTGTAGATTTTTTGTCATGGTTATTTTGTATAGAGGTACTATTTATTTATTTTCGTTGATTTGTTTATTTCCTCAAATTTCTATCATGTTTAACATATAATAGTTACAAAAGATTCTCAAAACTACAACTGTTTTCTTTCAATATTATTAATATTATTATAAAGTGATTTCTGAAATATCTCCAAATAATTTAATTATTTTAAAAAATCCCTTATCTATAGAACAGATTTTAACAAAGGCTAGAATAAAAGAAATAGTAAATCGTATTGATATACTTGATTTTACAATTATTTATACTGAATATGTAGGGAAAAATATTATTAAAAATCTTTCAACCGCAGTCAAAAATTTAGAAATAAAATTTGGATTTCATATCGGTTCTAATCACACCTATCGTTTACAAGAATGAACAGTTCTCAACCACTATTACAGATACAAAATGTTCTTGATTAAATATAACTAGGATATGAAAGAATTCCTACTATAAAGTGTAGTCTACATGGTCAATTCTTCATTTCTGTTTATAATGAGTCGAGAACTGATAACTACTTTTTCTCAAGAATAGAATCTATTTTTTCATCTAAGGCCAGAATTTTTTCTAAAATAGTTTCATGCCTTTCCTCCAATTCTTCGATATGCTTTAAAACTTCATCCTGTTTATTAGACGTTTTCTTTTGCCTGTTGTAAATCCACCAGGTTATTGCCCCACCAATTAATACTCCTGCAATCAAGCCAACCCATGTACTCGCAGCGTTTGACATGTCAAAATCTTCTGAGCATTCGTACGCAATCCAATTCCCCCATTCAGGTAGACATCCCCACCAAATTGCTAGAATTTCAAACATAAAAGTATAAGACATGACTATTTGTTAAATTTTGTTCCTTATGTCCAAATAGATTATACTTATTTTATCATTATTATATTTTTTATTTTATACAGATTTAGAATTATATTTAAAATAAAAAAATCCATAGGATATTATTTACAAGATATGAAAAAAAGGAAGAGGAGAACTACCTTGGTCTTGTACAAGTAGCAATCACCATAATTTTTTATAGGACGTTAATTTTAAGGATAGGCTTTTTAGTCACTGAATTTCTATAAAATATTGTTTATATTTTAATTTTAATTAGTTCACCAACAAAATTTTTTCGGCGCCTAAAAATTAAGATTAATTGGTTATTGAACTGTTCATTTGTTTTTGTTTAAGATTATTTGTTGTTTATAGTAATAAGATTAAAGATAAATGAAACAACGTAAAATAGATTCTACAAAAAAACTTATTAATAAAATTACTTGATATTTGTTAGATGTTGTTAAGAAGTAAGAAATCGTTATTGTATTCTGATAAAAACCGTGATTCTTTTGCTAGGAGACATTAGGATTATTTTTAATAAAAAATAGCAATTAAAATGGATGTAATAAAATTGAGGTACACTATTAAATTATGTTTCTATTTAAAGTATTTAAAGTATAAAAGTTAAAAAATTTTATACTCATAATATTCTCTTGGTAGATTGGATTCAAATATGATATCTGACAGGAAGTAGCTTACTATATTTTATGTTCTTAATCAATAATAATTCAAACAAATCACTTACAAGTTTGAATTTGTATTACATGTATAAAGTAATTACTCTAAGGAGTTTTGCTACCAGTCAACAGGTACAAGTTTAGGCCCTACTACATGTCCATGGCTACCAGCAGGTTCAGAGCTCACGTCATGAGTGAAATGTCCACTATACCAAACCACAACGTCCTTACCTTTAAGAGATTCTCCATTAATGAAACGATCAAGTTCTGCTTCATAAGGAGGACCAACAGCAATTGATCCATCATCTATTTCAGTACCTCTATAACGAAGAAACCATAGATCGCCTCTAGGAAATGGCCAATCAGGTGATCTTGTTGCAATACCATCATCTGAACCTGGAATTATGTCATAGCCTTTGTCTCTATCAATATGTTCAATGTTCAACTCTCCATTTACGTTTTCTAGATGGATCACGAAAACGCTTTGTTTCGTATTTTATAGTATGCCATTTTGAAGATCCAGTCAGTGGAGGATCATTATATTCCCTTACACGGTTATTTGATGCAGTATGTATATCAAAATCGAAACGCCAATAAGCATGGTGATGATGAGTATTACAAACACAAGATGAAGTATTTACGGCTGTAAAACCAAAACTTGGTGTAATAGTTCCATTTGCATGAAGACTCCATTCACTAATATATCTATACCAGCCTGCTTCCATTTCAGAAACCAATATGACTTCTTGACCTTTGACATAAATGGCGACTCCCAGAAAATTTCCTGAATCTGATCCTGTGTCTAAAATGGTTGTTGCAGGAGAAGAACATAATCTAAAACCTGAAGATCCAATGTCCGAACCATTTGCTTTTATCATGCCTTCTTCATTTTGCCAATCCCTGTAAGGACCACATGCATCTTGGTTATACTTGACATTTAAAATAGGTACATGAGCACGATATAACACACGTTTTCCTTTATAGTCTACATATCGGAGTTCAACTCCCGAACCATTTATACCTGATGATGCTGCTGGTCTTACGGCAAGAAATTTCCAAATGGTAGTATTTCCCTGCTTAACAGTTACCCATACCTGTCCGGCAATACCGGAAGCAGTTGGCTGATCAGCATAAGGCAAGCCACAAGTGGAATCTCTAGCCAATGAACGTGAAGGGGCACGGTTTTCATATCGAACAATGGTCTGATCAATCATATTTATACCAACTATTTCATGTAACTGTAGGCGATTTTCATGATTGGAATCTCTATTAATACCATTATTAGAAGAGATTAAACCAAGATTTATTGTCCTTTGTATAGTCCCATCTGGTAGTTCTATATTTAAAAGAGGAGGCATTGGTGGATAAATTTGTATTTGTTCATTAGTCAATGAATCAATATTTTTTTTATTCTGATTAAAGATTTGTAAAGCCTCCTGAAACTCTTCATTATTAGGAAGTGGTTGTAGATTGGATTCTTCTATATCAACTATCTTTGGTTTGTCATGTTCTTCTAAAATTCCTTTAACAAAAATAGTTCTATTATTTGTATAGTCATAAAATGTAATACGAAAATGATTAGGAGGAGAATTTTCATTATGATTTTTTGAATACTCATCATCAGGATCAATAAATTCAAACCAGAGTAGTCTATTTTTAGTTTCATCAAGATATTTTTTGACCAATTTATTTTTCATTACTAATTCCGATATTTTGGTTACTGTTTCTTGGCTAGGACCAAAAGGTTTAATATCTATTTTTAATTCAGAAGAAGAATTTGATTTATCTGTATTCATATATTCGGCATTGAATCAAACTATAAATATTTTTTTATCTATTTACGGTATTATATTTTTTGGTAAAGATTTTGATAGTTGGGCAAATATGATCATATAATATAAAATTACAACAACATTTTCGGAAAACTATATCTATCAAATACAATCCCCCGTAAAAAAGTTTAATATTTATTGTGATTTCTTGTATTTGATAAAAAATTAAAAAATATTACGATTATCGGTTCTGTAACGTTATCGTCTCATAATTCTACCTGTAACAGATAGGTTCATAACTCATATCACTGTAACACTTCGGCTCATAGTTTTTCTATTGATATCTCTTTAGATACGAAAGTTTAATCGGTCAGTTATTAAAGTACAACGGTTTGTAACCAAAAAATGTTACAGATGCCTCGTAAAAAAATAGGAATGGTTCCAATGCTCTAGAAGTATTACGTAAACTAAGCCCAAGAAAGTACAAATACAAATAATACATAACAATAAAGGTGAATGTTCTATTTTTGAGAAATTTAACAATCAATTATCAGAAATAGGACATACACAGCTAAATCCATTTTGTTAATTTAACAGGTACGTAATACCGGTAAATATTCTACATAACATTA
>JANWKP010000274.1 GCA_025451315.1 Nitrososphaerales archaeon
AAAAGTCTGCCTTTTTTTGCTATTTTTCCCATCGCCTAACTTAATTTATTAGAGAAGACTAATTAATTTATTGTTTAAAATTAAAATAGCAAAATAGTATTTTATTCTATGAAAATTTCTCCATTATTTTTTATTAATTCTACTTTATTGTTAAATTTATCATGTATAATTACTAAGCTTTCATAAAAATTTAATTTTTTTTGCATGCTTTGTAAATAAAAATTTAGAGTATACAAATCCTGAAAAGTCTCTTTATCACATAGTTCAATTAGATCTTTGTTTAAGAGTATAACTTCATATTTATTTTCTTTAGTTTTGAGTAATTTTATTATTTGCATGTCTTAATTTTTTTACTTTTTGTTAAAAAATCTTTGTAATTTAAACACAATTCTCCTTCCAAAACGAACATATTTTAAAAAAAAGAGGTATATTTATGGTGAATCTAGTACTTGATGAATTTACTTTTAGAAGAATTAATGCATTGTTAAGCGATTTAATGGATAAAAGGAAAAGAAACATGGATTACAATGATTTAGTAAATGAGTTAATTGATAATTATCAACAAAATAATTGGGACCACGATGTGTTGTCAGGTGGTTAAATAGTAAATATATTAAATTTGAATGACATTTTGAATAACTTTCCCTGCTGTGTTAATTTAATGAAATCGTATTAGGTGCATGACATATTCTAGCATATGTTGTTACGATTTGTTATACACAGCCATCCACGATTATAGTTATGTACTCTGTATTTATATTTTCTTGGTCAGTAAGAAATACATCTAATGCATTAACAGTTTTTACAGATGAGGAGAGAAGCTACGTGTATGTAGGGAACTGGATTCAAAGATTTAAGTCTTGCCAGTTTTACAGAAGAAAAAGAATTTCTGTATTTGTCATTGATGAGACTATGGTTCCGATAAGTTGCAAACATGTTTGGATATTGATTGCAATTGAACCTGTTCACAAATGTACTTGGTATCCATATTTCTGAAGAAAAAAATATGTTTGTAGCAGAGAATTTCATTAGATCTTTGGTAGAGAAATATGGAAAACATATAATATGCACAGATGGCGGGACATGGTATCCTCAAGCCTTTACTTTTCTAAGTTAAAACACAGATTACAGTCACCACTTGAGAAAAATATGATTGAAAAATGATGTAGGATTTCAAGACAGAACTGAATCTTTTGATTATTACTATCCTTGTAATAGTACTATCCTTGTAATAGTAATAAACAAAATTGTAATCTACAGCACGTATACAATTGGATCAAATTATTATATATATATTTTGCAAAAATCAAAAATACAATTCTATTCAAAATTTGAGGTGAAATAGTCTTAAATTAAGAGCCACTTACCCCCCTTGTCTAACGTAACACTTTAATTATTATTTATTATGAATCCAGAATTTTATGATGAAATTGTATCAACAGTTTTTATAGTTCTGTTAAGATAAAACATATTTAAACTCTTTTTGAGTAGAATTAAATATTTTGATTTTTAGTTTATCCAGATAAACGAATAACTTTAATCAGTTGTATACATACAGTAGATCACAAGCACTCTTTTTGTTGTTAATACAATAATAGTACTGAACAAAATAATCTGTTGTAGTGTTAAGCCATCTTTTCAATGCATAAAGCAGTGAACTAATGTATTTTTATGTAACAAATATGTTTCTTTCCTGTGATATATAGGTTCAAAGCACGAAACATTGTATTGGTAAGACAAAACAGTTTCAAAAAGTATCTAATTAATAGTTTCATCTCTAATAAATATAGTACTCCTTTTCTTTTATAACTTTGGGAAGACTATTCTCTCTAAATGTAGTTCCAAACAGTTCAATAATTTTTGTCACTCAATTTTACTTGTGTCTTATAGTTATATCTAAAACTTCGATCAATAGAGTAAATATTAATAGATACACTACAATAAAAGTAGATTTTACAAATTCTTGCATAGATTATTTTCATTTCAAATAGAATATTCTTAGCAATACCTTTTACTGATAAATTTAACAGATTAATGGTTACATCGACTTAAATTTTCATTTAGTGAATAATATTAAATACTACGATGATCACTGGCCCTAATATATTCACCGATAAAAACGAGTAAAGTGAATCTTTGATTTAAATAGAATTTGCTTGGTGAATGATTTTATAAATTATAAATTAATATATTTTTTAGACACAATATGAATATATTTTTAAATAGACCGATCCTTATCTAATTTACTTATGAGATAAAATAACTAGTATCCCAATCTTAGAGTATCCATATATCATTATTGTTTAAGTAATTTTTAGTTCAGAGATTCAGAATTGCCTAAAATAATTGTTATACGATATTATCTTATCGGAAATTTTTATTAGCAAGATATCTATTAATACTTCATGAGCAAAAAACAATTTTTTCGTAATATTTTTAATCAAATTTCAGGACTTTTTAGAGATATAACAAAATATATCTTAAGTAGGATGAGTCCAATTCATAATACAAGCAAAAATGATAAATTTACTAACTTTCGGTTTAGTTTAAATTCTACCTTAAATTTAATGACCAAAGTATTAGTCGATTCGGATATTATTACATACTATCCAAAACCTAAGCTAAGAAATCTATTGCAAAATGCCTATTATTTTCTCATTTCAATGAATTCTAAAACTATATTTTTAATGAAATAGTTGATGCAAATGACGTTTAAGAAAATCTATCTTTCTCTAGCTGTAATACCTATCGTTTTAGTTATATTTGTTATAGTAAATAACAATATTTTTTCAAATAAAAAAGATTTTTCCTTAGACATTGATGCGTTAAAGGAACAACAATCATTATTTACTCATACTAGAGTTACTATAACTAATACTGGAAAACAACCGCTTACAAATATCAAGGTTAATTATGGGAACAAAATTGAAACAGTATCACTTCTCGAACCAGGACAATCATATCCTCTAAGTCCACCAGCGGGGAGCAATCTTCAAAGGATCATAGTTACTTCTGATCAAGGCATTAATATTACAAAAGAATATAGAACACCAATCTCCATGCCCGGAATGATGGGTTCGTAGTATTCAATAAGATTTTTTTGATTAGACTTTTCTTTTATTATGACTCATATTCCTTCCATCCTACTTGCTCTATTTTATTGGCTTTTGATATAATTTGATTTTTAATATCTATTTTATATTTTTTAATTTTATCAAATAAAGTATTATTTTCTATTCCTAATATTTGGCAAGCTAGTAGAGCAGCGTTTTTTCCTCCGTTAATTCCTACAGTAGCAACAGGGACACCAGGGGGCATCTGTACAATAGATAACAAAGAATCTAATCCGTCTAAACTAGAGCCCTTTATTGGAACGCCTATAACAGGAATGGAAGTTAATGAGGCAATCATTCCTGGGAGATGTGCGGCACCACCCGCACCAGCAATAATAACTTTTATTCCTTTTTTTCCTGCATCAAGACCATATTGAAACATACGTTCCGGAGTCCTATGTGCAGAAACAATAGTCAAGTCGTATGAAATATCAAAGTGCTCTAATATTTCAGCGGCGTCTTTCATAATCCTAAGATCAGAGTCACTTCCCATGATAATAGCAACTTCAGTTTTTGACAATTCGTATTGTTATTTATCTACACTTATCTCTATTGAATTTTTTGCATCGGAACATCTCTTCATAACCACATCTAAAGTTGGACCAGTACAAGTAATATGTCCTAGTTTCCTTCCTGGGCTACTGATCTGTTTTCCATAAATATGAATTTTAGTAGAAGGAATAGAAAGTAAATTACTTAATCCTTTGATTCTATAGTTACCTGAAAAATGTGGCGGGCCTATAATATTTTTCATTACAGTTGGTCTCAATAATTCGGGCTTGGCTAAAGGAAAGTTTAGAATTGCTCTGATATGTTGTTCAAATTGAGAAATCGAACAACCCTCAATACTATAATGACCAGAATTATGTGGACGAGGTGCAATTTCGTTTATAAAAATTTCATCCTTTTTGGAAACAAACATTTCTATTCCAAATATACCTATATCATTTAAGCAATTAACTACCTTTTTAGCTATATTCTCACTAGCTTGTTTAATTTTCGAAGAAATATTTGTAGGAACTATCGTTGTATCTAGAATGTTATTTTGGTGAATATTTTCTACTATAGGAAAAGATTCAATTTGTCCGTTTTTATTCCTTGCAACCATTATTGATATTTCTTTTTTAAAGTCTACAAATTGTTCGGCAAAAATCTCACGACTATTAAAAGAATCGTAAGCATTGAAAATGTCATCATTGCTTTTAATAAGATAATTACCTCTTCCATCATAAGAGTCTTCACAAGCTTTTACCATAAACGGGAATCCAAATTCTTTTGCTACCAATAAAAAGTCATTAATCGAACCTAATTTTTTAAACATTGGAACAGGTAAATTATTTTCTTTTAAGAATATTTTTTGTCTAAATTTATTTTGAATTATGTAAAGAGAGTGTGGAGAAGGAAATATGGGATATTTTTCTACTTCAAGATTTTTTAAGGCTTTTGAGTTAGCTAATTCTATTTCATATGTAATTACATCTGAATATTTTGCTAATTCCCTAATTTTGTCCTCATTCTTAAAATCTCCAACTATTAGTTGATCGCAAATGGTTGATGCAGGACAATCTGCACTTGGGTCTAATACGATAACTTTAATAGACATTCTCTTTGCTTCTTGTGCTATCATTTTCCCTATTTGTCCACCTCCAATTATACCTATCTTCGTTCGATTACGTAAGGATAGTTCATCTAGTAAAGCAGACATGATACAGTAATCATGATGGAAAAAGACATACTAAATACTTATCAATCAAAGATGCAAGTTATCCAGACTAGTAAATTTAAAGTTCAGAATTAGTATATAATTGATTAAAAAATGTTTATATACACAGTAGGGTTAAATTTTTAGTAGAATATATATATTTAACCACAAATGTTCTACTATAATATTAACTAAAATTTTTCACAATGTTTAATTAGAAGAACCTTCTATAATATTCTATGATAAAAGGTACCCATCAGAATCGATACATTCAAACGGCGACTTCACCGTTCATCGAACCAAAGGAATGTACTCACTGTGGGGGAAATGGATGGATCTATGAATTCTATAATGACCCTGTATCATGGCGATCATGTCCCCAATGTTGCGACGAAGAAAGTGGATAATTAACATTTTTTAATTCGGTTTAATCCCCAAAGTTTGAGGATTAAATTGGCTATTTTTATTAATTCATCTCAAAAGATAAATTAAGCGAGTGATCGTTAAACTACAATTATGCAAAGAAAAGAAGAAGCAGTAAAGCGCTGGTTTCCCCTAGCTACTATCGCTGCTGGTATTTCATTTGTTGTTACTTTTTTACTTAATCTCCCACCGGAGAGGGTAGTTGCCTCTACTGCTTTGGCAGGTCTGATTGTTTTTAGTGGGTTTTTTTTTAGGTCATTTGGGAAGGATGAAAATACATTTAAAGAAAAACCATAGAATAAAATTTTATATTTGTTAAATGAATTGAAAATAAGTTTTTATCAAATGATTTAAAAAATTGATCATAGGATTATTTTAATTTCTTATCATTGTTATTTTATATTAAATGGTTAAAATCTCAAGCCAATTATACTCTCTTCTATTTTTTGTAGCTATTAGTTTACTTACTATTATTATAGTTCAAACTTTCTATTCGTTTATAAAGAACGAAGTAGAAGTTCAATTATTTATTATATCAATTATTATAGAATTAATATTTGTTTTTGTTATCATCAAAGTATACGACGAATTAGGTTGTAAATGGGAAAATGTTAAGACTATACCACTTCTTACAAAAAAGAAGAAATACTTGCCCACAGTCCAAAACAATTATTATTATAATAATGATACTGATGACGCAAGCACTAGTTTTTGCTCTAATTGTGGAATCTCACTATCTTATCGTGGAAAGAATACGCATAAAGAAAATACTCCGAAATTTTGTAGAAATTGCGGCTATTTACTTCCTACAAGTATTCTTGGTGGATATAAACAGCATATTGACTAACAATCCAATAGAGAATAATTAAATTACTTAATTTCTTATATGGAGGTAAAACATGTTAATTCTAAGAGTTGTAAATGCATCACTGTTAGTTTTTTTATTTGGTTTTCTTTTTCAATATTCGCTTGCAACAATAGAGACGGAAAAGGTATTTGTGTTTGCTTATCAGAAAAACACGCTACAAGACCACTTATCAAATACTTTTGTAAATGATTCCAAATATTTAAAAGGGTATATAATTATCGACCATTACAAATTATTTATCGATATAGCACTAACTGACAAACAAAAACAGGATGGATTGTCCATTAAAAATTCTATGAATGAAAACGAAGGTATGCTGTTCTTTTTGGATGATCCTAGAAAAGCATCATTCTGGATGAAAAATATGCATTTTCCTATCGATATAATTTGGTTAGATGAAAACTTGACAATTGTACATATCGAAAAAGCACTCCCGCCATGTACATCTCCATTTTATTGTCCCAGTTACACTCCACTCAAAGAATCATTGTATGTTTTAGAAACAATATCAGGATTTTCAAACAAACACAATATTAAGATTGGAGATAAAATCGATTTTCATTTAATCGGGTAAATGAAACATAATGTATTTAATTAAACCTTTGAAAGAACATAGGTGAATTTTGTAATTCGATATATTTTTGTTGCCAAACTTTTCCCCTCGGCTATTAAATTATATCAAGGTTCTTATTCCAAGAGGAAAATTTAAAAAAAATTGTAAAGGAGTAAGAATGATTATAGAGCTCTTGAATTTGTCATCTAGTTAATAATTTTATTACCAGCTTATTTTATCCTAAAGATTTTAATTTGTTCATTTTTTAACAACATATTCAAGGTCACAATATTCATTAACTTTATTTTTTACCTAGTATATTGAACAAATATAAATAATTAAACACAACATTTTTATTCTAATATATATACATTTAAAATTTTATTTGTTTTGACATTGTTATAATTCCAATTTTTATAGACTAGATTTAATTTTTTTAAACTTATATCTTTTATAACTGCTATAATAGTTTCAAAAATATTTTCACTTATGAGAATTTGGTTTGGTTTGGCTAAAGCAGTTATTTTAGCCGCAATACTTATACCGGAACCAATAATATCAATATGAGCTATATCAATATTTTTTCCATACAACACTACCATAGATTCACCCAAGTCGATACCTATT
>JANWKP010000275.1 GCA_025451315.1 Nitrososphaerales archaeon
AGACGAACAGGATATCGGCGAGGCTGTATCTGATTGGACATGTGATTACAACAAAAAACATGGAATCAATGCAATCACAATCAGTTTACAGAAAGAAAGCATTGATGCATTTACATGACTGTTAAGAAATGGAACTGAATTCAAAACTACGGACCTCAATTGATTAAGATAAAATGGAATAGGATTACAAAATTCATAGTCGACTATACTTTGTTAAAGTAGGTTCCCGTCAATATGGCTATAGGTTGCAACTGAGCCTGGAAGTAAGCACGTATCGGACTTTTTTAGTTAGTAAACCTAAGAAAAAAAACATGTTTATTGCTAAAAAATCATAAATTGTTTATTCAAAATTCATTGGAAACATCCAGTTTCTACAGACGGCGGTACCTGATACCCAATGGCTTGTAAGTTCCTCGGCATAAAACAATACAACCATTCCTCATAGGAGGAATAAATTAAAGAAATGACAATGCAGTATGTCAATGCCAGGACCGACAGTTTTGGTGTCTACTTTCCTTGTAGGTTGAAAAACTGTAAATTAAAATATGTAAAGAATTAACTGAATTTACTTATCTACCATCACAATAGGAGTTTAGAAATGCTCGAGTCAAATAGGACGCCCTTTTAATAAAAGCACATTAGAAGAACCATGCGTTTTGATTTTTTTGTAGGTTTTGTTTTTTTATATATTTCTAAACGTGCTTAATGGTATAGGAAAACCGACAAGAATGTTTCGTCAGACTAATATATGCCATTAGTCAATTGTCAATTACCTCTATAAATATCACAAGTTGAATCATATATAATTGTGACAATGGGTAAAATGACCAAATAGTGATTGCAAAATATGATTTTGAATCGCCAAATCAAATTCATAGATTACAATTTAATTATAATAATAAACTTTCACTCTAAGAGTATAATGATGTTATTTAAATATTAGGTAATTTTAGCAGTTCAAATTACATTTTTATAAATTTTTATATATATGGTTTTTATTGGATATATTATGCAAAAACAGTTCTCTGGTTCTTTTCTGCTCAAAGGAATCATAGAAGAAGTAGACGTTTCTAAAATTTTAATGTCAAGTTTTTCGTTCCGCAATTTGAGTGCAGAAAACATAGACGGACTAGCTCTTTCAATTCACCAACACGGTTTATTGAATCCAATAGTTCTGAGAACCAAAGGAGAAGGATATGAGATTGTTGCAGGAGTCTTAAGATTCCATGCTTGTAAAAAATTGGGGCAAAGAAAAATAATGTCCCATATATTGGAGGTAAACGATCGAGAAGCTTTTGAAATTTCACTGATAGAAAATCTCCATCGAAAAACCTTGGATCCTATTGAAGAAGCAAGAGCATATAAAACATATGTATGTGATTACGGATGGGGAGGAATTTCAGAATTGTCCTCAAAAATTTGCAAGAGCGTTTCGTATATCTATAAAAGAATGTCAATACTGGATTTACCTGAAGAAATTTTAGATGGTTTTAGTAAATCCTTGTTGAACATCAGTGCTATGGAAGAACTAATGTTTGTAAAGGATCGACAAAAACAAATTAATGTAGCCCAAAAAGCCATGAAAGAAAGTATGACTATAAAAGAACTAAGACAGGTTATAGAAATAGACAATGAATCAATTTACGATTATAAAGGAGAAGCCTGTAATTTACCAACAAAAGATAGTATATTAGATGTGGATTTAAAAAGCAGACGATCCTTTGATAAGGCAATTACAACTCTAAAAATCGCTTCAAATAAGATGGCAGAGATAATACTGGACATTGAAGACAATTGGATCGTTTATGAAATGTTAATGCAGCATAAAGTCAATCTAAACCATCACATAGATATTCTAATAAAGGAAAAAAGAAAGCTTTCATAATAATTTATTAGTTTTCAACAAAAGTTTATCAAGAACTGATTTCTGCTACATTCGTTTGCGATATAATTAAAGCAGCTCAAATTTTTAACCATATATAGATTATTTTTACGATTGATAAATTAATAATAGTCATCACAATAAATGTACAGGTACGGCGGTTGTGTTAAAGTTAATAGTAAACTATAAACCACTTGAAACCGAATCTGCAACCATTCTAACCCGATAGATCGAATAATATATAAGTCAATTTATTTTATTATCGGGAAGTAATCAAGCATTGCATTCCTTTTAAAACTTCAATATTATAATATTTTATAAAAAATTAAGTTATTTATCTGGCATTTGATCTTAAAAGACTGTACATTAGATTTATGTAATTCATTTTTCCATTTTCTTCACCTTTTCATGATTTTACAAATATCTACCGAATGGTACAGAAACAATTTATAAAATATTTACAATTCTCTAGTATCTTATAAACAATTGACAGAAGTTATTTGAAAATAATATCGATGATGAATAAATATGCTCTAAACTTTGGACGAAGAATTATTAGACCACAAATTGTTAATAATCTTTGCATTTCACAAATCAAGTTTGTGTATTGTGTGCATAAGTAAGCAATATGGATCACCTGGAAATAGACAAGTACAAATATGAATTAGGCGATACCATGATGGTTACGATACTTCCTGGCACCAACATTGATTCATGCTTTGGTCTTCAAATAAAAAAATCTTGATCCTGGGAAACCAATAGATGTAAATGAATTTAGTGTATGTGCAGACGTAATAACAAGTGTTAAAAAAGCTCAATCATATGAAATATCACTGAATAGCAATTATCAACCAGGCAGCTACACAATCAGTATTATTCCTTAGGGTAAAAAACCAGTTAGTGTAGAATTTATCATTGTGAAACAATCAAAGAATAATAACTACTAGATTTGATTTCCCTTGACTCTAACAAAGTTCATAGGATAAACAGTCTACTCATTATTTCAAACACATTTTATTTTAACTAGAACTAAATTGGCGGATTAGTAAAATTTGATGCAAAGAGATATACTGGTATCGTCTCTCAAGGCTAAAAGTCACAATATTTAGAACGTTATCTAATGATATAGTTAATAATCAATTATTAAAATAGTAAATTATTGGTCCACTTCCCCAAAATTTTAAATTTCTATTATTGATAATAACTATACAAAAAGCGCTTTTGTAAAAATTTATATGTATAGAGAGTAATTGGATTGTATGACCAATGATATAAAATTAGGAGGACTATTCCAAGATAAGATAGCTCGTTTGCTAATTGTTGGTGCATTTATTCTTGTCGGGGTAATGCTTGCAATTCATTTTTTTTCTACGAGTTACCTCCTTGAAGAATATAATACTAGAAATGCTAAAAATGCAAATATTACTGAAACTGATGTTAATTTTTATAGAGAAGTAAATTCTGCAAATAACAATATCTTTAACATAATTCTTGCTTTATTGGGTGCATGGGTTGGCGCAGTTTTGGCCTTTTATTTTGGTGCTCAAAGTGTTGACAAAGCGTATTCCTCGTTGAATCAGGCTCAACAATCGCTCGGCAACCTAGTGTCGCAGAATAAGTTATCCACTATAACAGCAAAACAACTAATTGAAAGAAGCCCTGATTCAACTCGTTTGAACAAATTTAAAATGAGCGATAAGATAAAAGACATTGTAAAAAGTGCAGGCGACATATTCCCGTTTGTAACAATAATAGATGATAATGATAAGAAAGTTTTAGGGCTTTTATTTCTTAGCCAACTTACCGTCATTAAATCAAGGGCTGATTTGGAAATTTTAGAGACTACTTTAGAAGAATTTATAAAGGATAATTCAGTCGAAGATTTTATTTTGAAGATAAGATGGACTAAGGAGGGAGTTAAGAATTACGCTTCTGTTAATATGTCTGATACACTAGAATCAATAGTAAAGGCTATGAATGAAATTAGTCAAAGTCTCAGTGTAAGGGCAGTAGTTTTTGAGAATGAATTAGTCAAAGCTATAATTGGACACGACCATATCAGCAAGGAACTAAAGCCTTAAGTGAGGCAAAATCATTCGCCTTAATTTTTTGTTGCGTATAGTAAATTTCTCAACTTTTAGTGTCCTAAAGAATTAACTAAGAAGTGAATTGTGAGTCCAAGTAGTTATGGATTTTACTCCTTAGAAATAAGTCAGCTATATCTGGTTTCAAGGTTTCCTATAGTAATGAGCTTTTTATCAACACAACTTTGGATTCACAGATCTCTTATCGTAAAATTGTATCTAATATTTGAGTAAATATTATAATCCTAATACTATCGATTTAGATATAATTATTCTATGATATTATGTCAACTAAATTATGATATTTTGATTAATTGTTGAAACTATGTATATATAATTAAGATTTTTTAATAAATTAAGGATGTGATTTTAAATTTCTTGGCTTCTTCATATTAGTAACTAGCCAATAAGGTTATAGATACCGAATCTATCTTTTTTAGTTAGTTTAGTGTCATCAACGCTCTTTGAAGGTCTTTTCATAAGCGTGATTTTTAGCTGTTAAAATGACAACAACTCAGTAAAGGATAAAAAGTAAAAATGACATCCCAACTTTTTAATAAATGTGTTTATTTAAAGCCGCAGAATAATCCAAATAATGGATTTCCTTCATAATCTCATCGATTTGTTGTCAAGGAATTCAATTCCAACCAATACGAATACATTTAATTTATTAATTTTTATTTAGGTTTTAATCAATTGAGTTTCTAAACGTATTTAAATATTGAGGGTTTGTTATAGATATCACCAAAGATAAATGTAAAACAAACTATGTTTTGCCTTTAAAATTGGTCAGCGAGGACGATAATATATACAATAAACCGGGTGCTAATTTCGTTTTCTATCTTTTAATCGGCCATATTTAGCCTACAATAAATGGTTAATATTATCAATTACAATTAAAAAGCAAGCAGAATCTGAGCTATAATTTTATATTTGCGGTATTAACAAATAAAAATCAATAAATTTAAATGATGTATATAAAAGATTGTAGGGCTATGCAATCTCGCGATTAGAGAATCTATTGATTAGGTTTCATATTTTCAATAAATGTGGCAAATTCAGAAAGACCCTCTGGAAAAGGTTCTGAGGCATCGGTCCATTTTTACAGAATGTGATCTGCCAGCTAGAATGATAAAAAGACCAAAACTAAAAAAACCTGCACTGCCTTTCTTAGGAGGATAGTTTGGGTCAGAATCCATTACTTTGTCAGCAGCAATCTCATGTTCTAACTCTTTTTCTTCATTTTCTGTAAGTTCCGAAACTCTAAATGTATTGTTTCTTATATCGATAAATGTTAATTCTTTTGTAAAGGAATCATAAAATATTTTTTGTTTTATTCAATCACAAAACAAAATAAGATAAAATCGATACTATACTATTTTGCATAATTGTACAAACCCTTTTAAGGAATTCATTTGCCTCTGGTATTGGTTGTGTAGCCCAACTATTTGATACTGATAGATATCAAATCTAACGCTATCCAATTCAGAAGATTTATTGAGTTTGAAAGTAATTTTGTTAAATTTGAAATATATGGAACTCTTAAATCCGCATTTTATTAATATTCTAATCATAGCCAACTTGAATACTAATCATTTTAGAGTAAAAATGGGACCGAATCAATCTGCGCTGTCGCACATATGCTCTCGAATAGTTTACCAAAAGTACAAAATCTAAATTACGGTATCCCAGAATTATTAATCAATTGAAATTGCAATTTGAAGGTTAAGTAGCGACAAATATTATTATTATCAGATCAGTTCATAATCTTTAAGAGTTTGTTTTTTCTTTGTGGTTTAATTTTTGCAGTGTTTGGGATTATTAAGTCTAAATTATTATCATTTATTATCCCTGTAAATAGTCATTTACTATATCTTCTACTTTTTCTCCTATTAAATCGCTAAAAGGAGATAAAGGAGCAAATAATGAGGATCCAATTTTTGCCGCAGTAGGTAATATTTTTAGAACAGTCTTGATGACAGTACCTAATTTTCCATTCAGCTCCCTCTTTTTTGCATGAGGAATTTCGTTTTCCTTGCCTTCTTCTACTTTAGTTTCTTCAACTTCTTTTGCGAATCCATCAATATTATTATTTATTGCATTTTTTAGATCTTCAGATATTTTTTGACCCTGTAATTCCGAATTTATCTTTTCTGTAAATTTTTTTAAGCTTTCTGAATATTTAGCTGGTAAATTGAATAACCTTTCATCCTTAACGCTAATTGTCCCTGAACCAACTACAATATTTTTTCCAATAATATTATTGTTGCCACTGACTTCAACGCCTATAATATCACCTCCATTTTCAGAAATATCTATTCCTCTATTTTGGTCGTTTCTTTCCAACTATTGTCAAAATATAGAAAATACATAAAGTATTTAAATTTATTTTAGTTTATTTACAAAGACTTTTCTGTACAATCAAATACAAGGTAGAATAGGATATACACCTTCAAAAATGAAAAAAGAATTGACGGAATTTTGAGTCTTTGCGGAATAAAAGAAAAAAATTAATTAAGATTGATGATATGTAATAGGTATCCATTCATATGAAGAAATATCGATTTCCTAATCCTACCAACTTTAAAACTAAATTTTTTCTTGACCCTCTCCTTCTAAAAGTATAAAGGCTGGAGGAATGTTGTTTTTATCTAAAGCCTCGGCATTGTTATTGCACTCAAGTGCTTCATCATATTTTTTTAATCCATTAAGAGATACGGCTTTGTTAGCCCATGCCCATGCATTCTTAGAGTCTAGTTCCAGAGCCCTGTTACAACTTTCTAACGCCTTATCATATTTTGTTAGGCCATTAAGAGCCCAAGACTTATTATTCCAGGATAAATCATTATGGCTATCTAGCTCTAGGGCTTTGTTACTGCACTCAAGTGCTTCATCATATCTTTTTAATCCATTTAAAACTACTCCTTTGACGAGCCAAGTCCAATCGGTTTTCGAATTTAACTGTAGAGCTTTGTTACTGCACTCAAGTGCTTCATCATATTTTTTTAATCCATTAAGAGATACGGCTTTATTGGTCAACGTGGAAAAATCATTTTTGCTATCTAGCTCTATAGCTATGTTACTGCACTCGAGTGCTTCATCATATCTTTTTAATCCATTAAGAGCCCAAGCTTTATTAGATAAAACCCAAACATTATTTTTATCTAGCTCGAGAGCTTTGTTACTGCACTCTAGTGCTTCATCATATTTTTTTAATCCATTTAGAGCCCATGCTTTAGTACTCAAACCATCGAGACTAATATTTGGGTCTAACTCTAGGGCTTTGTTACTGCACTCTAGTGCTTCTTGGTATTTTTTCAAAAAACAAAATGAGGCACCTTTGCTAATCAATTTCAAAGTAAGGATACGATTTAAAATAGATTGGTCATAGTCTCTTGATTCTGATAAAAAGTGGGGTTTCTTGTTCCATTCAATAACATAACCATCGTCAATTTCTATAGCTTTTTTCCAGCACTCGAGTGCTTCATCATATTTTTTTAAGCCGTTTAAAATTAAGCCCTTATTAGTCCATGCAGAAATATTGTTTGGATCCATTTTTAACGATTTATTGCAACATATCAATGCTTCATCATATCTTTTTAAAAAACCCAAAGATACTGCATTTGCGTTTAATACTAAAATATTGTTGGGACTCATCAAAAGAGCTTTGTTATAATAATCCATCATCTGTGGATACATTTGAAGAATTCTGTATGTTAATCCAATAGAAAACAGGTAAAGATTAGATTTTGTATTAGTACTGACATATTCAGGTATAGAAACAATTGATTCAACAATATCTATTGAAATGATCTTTAATAATACAAGATCATACAAAGTTTGTATAATTGATGAGGCAAGATATTCATCAGAAATATCAAATAGGGATTTTAGAGAATTTTTTAGAAACTCTTTTCTCTTAAAAAGGATACTGTTATTCTTCTCATTGTATAAAAAAAATAATAGACTCATACCCCATTTTGGATGAATAGTTTTCCAAAACCCTCCCATAAATTGGTATAACATAGCATGTTCAAGATCGTAAGCGTGACATAAAATACCGATTTTTTCAAGCAATTTATCAGTTATAGGGAGATTAGCAATATCTAACAAAATACATATAAGAATGGTGTTAATTTTTGCTAAATCAGGTTGGGCAGTCTGAGGATCAATAAGGTACCGAAAGTACCTATCTTTTACGTCTTCATCAAGGCCTCTATCTAAGACATAGAATTTTACCATGATGGGATGCCCCTTTGTTTCTTTAAATATTTTTAAGGCTAAATCACAAAGTTGATCATCAGATTGATTTACGGTCTGATCTTTGTACATCTTGACAAAATCGAGGATTTCATTTTTTGTGAATGCTTCTAATTCAAATTTGTAATTAGGATGTTGAACGAATTTTCTAATAGAATGTCTATATGATTCTTCTATCTTATTTAGTCGATCATTTACTAACCAATCAAATTCAGGCAGTCTAGCTGTCAAAATAAAAAATAAATTCTTGTGTAGACTATGATTTGACAGCTGATCTATAACGTGAAATATAGCAGCAGTCCTTTCATTGTGTACGTTATCAATTGCTACTAGTGTCTTATTGCCTGCCGTTAATAACTCTTCTATGAATTTAACCAGTTCACTACTGTTTTTTATTTCTACATCTCCAAAGTTGTATAATATTTTGTACCCTTCTTCATAGTATTCACACATAATCTCCATAAGTATTGTACTTTTTGAAAATCCAGATTCCCCTAGAATCAAAAGGTTATACTCTCTTTCCAGATTTTTCCTAACGGTATCAACTACGCTCCTCCTCAATTCTTTTTTTTCTTTTATTGATTCTAACTTAAATGAGAAGCCATTCTTCCAATCTATGATATCTTGATCTCCACTTTTATATTCCCTAAAATAATTGGTTGAGAGTAAGTTTAATCCAAAGGTCTGGACCTGATTCATAACAAGCGTTATGTCTTTTCCAATAATGTTTCCATTACCGCTAACTCCGATTCCAATGACGTCACCTTCAACATTTTGAATATCAGCTCGAGAGTCATTAGCCATATGATACCATCATACTCAATCCTAATAACATACCTTTAAAGGTTTTTTGTATTTGGATCCCAATTACACTTGGGTTTGTTTAAACTTGAGTATTAATAGGATTTCTTATTGAACAACATTTATTGCATTTTTGATGAAGTCAGTAATCTGCAAATGGGTAGCGAAAAAAAGATGAATCTTAGGTATATTGATCATTTTTGTCTTATTTTATGTATATTTATCCATCAACTAATTCTTAAAAGCTGCACATAAGCTAATTTGATGACTGCATTATCATGATTATCCATCTATAACTAAAATCTCATTATATATTTTGCCAAATATTCACAATAAATAACAAAAACCTTATATCTGCCGGTATTGTTGGTTAGTCTAGTATAATAAGATATGGATTCTGAGAAAAACATACCAGCTCAAAGGGCTTTGGTATTACAAGGTGGCGGCTCGATAGGTGCTTATGAAGCAGGAGTATTTAATGTCTTGTACCATTGGATACAAAAAGATATCCACCAAGACAAAAAGGATGAAAACATATTTGACATTGTTGCAGGAACCTCTATCGGTGCAGCTAACGGAGCAATACTGGTGAGTTTCGTTCAGCAAAATAAAACATGGGAGGGAGCATCCACAAAGCTTTTGCAATTTTGGGATAACCTTGCATCCACTCCAGACCTTTATTATTGGTGGCCTTTCTGGAACAATTGGGTATTACCGTGGAGCGAGAACTTTTGGATAGACACATGGAATTACAGAAATGATGATAATTCCCAATCAGCAACAGGAGAGGCTGCTCGCAGATATTACTCGGCAAAGGATTTCATACTGCATGGCGCTTCCAATGTGTTTTCAAAACCACGAAAAATCTATGACGATCGTTTCCTTGATAATTTCGGTTTTCCGAGCAATGTATGGTATGTCTATGACAACAAACCATTAAGAGATAGCATAAAGAAAAGCGTTTCTTTTCCAATAGCTACTCGCTATTACGATCTCAATAAACAGCAGTTAAAACAACCACGTCTACTAACAGTAAGTGTTGATGTGGAGGAGGAGAAACGGTAGTTTTTGATAGTTATCATAAGAAAGATGGTTCCTGGTCAACAGAATATGAGCAGGATAGCAATAGCGGAGAATCACAAAAACAGTCAGAGGGAAACATAAAGATCAGATACAATGAAGGGCTGATGGTTGAACACATTTTGGCTAGTTCGTCTATTCCAATACATTATGATTACACATATGTACCGATAACCTATGACTATGATAAAAATATAAGTGATGAAGATAGAGACCAAAAACTAAAGCAAGATTTACAACAGCCAGACACTATTACCAGAAACTATCGTAGATTCTGGGATGGTGGAATAACAAGCAACACTCCGTTAAGAGAGCTGATACAATCACACCAGGATTACTGGGTCAATGTTGAAAAGGAAGAAATTCCTGATCTGGAAGTATATGTTGTAGATGTGTGGCCTCCCATGGAAGACAAAAACTATCCAATAATACCGGATCATGATTCTACAGTCAATAGGAAGAATGGATTAACATACCAGGATAAGACGCCTTATGATGAAAAAGTTGCCAACATAGTATCAGACTACTATAACTTGACCAAAGAACTATTAGAATTAGCAGAAAAGTTAGTTGGAGATAACGACAAAGCCAAAAAGGAAATAAAAGACATTTTAATGAAACCAGGAAAAAGTGCGCATCGTAATGGAAAACCTAGAGAATACAGGAGTTTACTAAAGGATAGATTTGATATTACTAAACTAATAAGAATTGAAAGAAGTGGAGATCCTGATGACATTTCAAATAAATGGTGCGATTCCTCTAAAAAAACGATAGATGGATTGATAAAACAAGGAGTAGAAGATACACTAAACACCTTAGTTGAGGACATAAGAAAGACCGAAAGTGCAAGAGCCGGGACCGAAAGTGGAGTAGGTGAAGCCATCAACCAAATTAACAGGTTTATTGCGGCAGTTAAAGATAGAAACCTGGGACATAACCAAACCATGGTGGAGATTGCAGAGGCAATTAAAACAAAACTCCAAACAATCGATAATATCGGTAAATCTCGATAAAATATTGTCTTTATTTTCTAATCTTATCATCTGGTGTAAGACTAGAATAGTACATAATTAAACTTCCATGCCTTAGAATTGGTAAATCATCGTATGTACTATTTTTGGCATCTCAATGAGTTAGTCATTATAAATTTACACATAGCAATAAGA
>JANWKP010000276.1 GCA_025451315.1 Nitrososphaerales archaeon
AAGATATTAACCATAAAGAAAGAAGAGGTAATTATAGTATTTCAAGAAGCACCCCACGGAAATTGGTATTCATCAGTAGTTCGTCTATAATATAACTACACTTGGCCTAATCACTATTTGTTAAATGATGATTCATCAGTTGTTGTGTATAAGCTTAGTTGTATGACATTCTTGGTTCTTGTAAAATAGAAAATAATTCAGAAAAGTTAAAAGGCTTTAAAATCACCTCTTCACTTTTTATTCCAATTGAATCTATTATCTTGCTTATATTATCTAATGAATACGTTGTAGTTAATATTATTTTTTTATGTGGTAATCTATCACGAATCTTTCTTGCAACTTCAAAGCCTGAAATATCGTGAAGGTGAGTATCTAACATAATGATATCATAGTCGTTGTTGTTATTATCTTCTGTATTAGAAAATACAATTTCTAAACATTTGTTGCCATTTTCTACTATATTCACATCTGATGTTGAAAAACCATACTGTTTTGTAAAAAGAGAGTAAAAATACTGAATATCTAAATCAGGTTCAGCTATGAGGATTCGTTTACTTTTTCTCTTCTGGTTTTCTGTGCACTGGTTTAATCACTCATTACTTTATCCTCGTCGTTCAGATACTGTATTTTGTATCTGAGAATAAAAGAGGTTGTTAAGGGCTGCTAGTATTTGCCTCTATATTTTGGCTATTACCTAATACTGCTTGTATGTAATTGGTGTTTGTTTTTGCACAAGCCTTTAGATTATCACGTGTTTGTTCGAGTGCTGTATTATAAACTCTAATATTTGATAGTAGAGCGTTATTTACTAGATTTGCAGTATTTAACAGGTAACTTGTAAAGTTATTTACCATTACTGAGTGATTTTCTGCGATTTTTTGTGGATTATACAAATCCCATACACCATTACTATTTCTGTCTAATTGTGATTGAAAAGAGCCTATTACTTGTTTTTCTGCTTCGATAAAGTCAGAAGCAATATCTTTGATAGTTTGAATAGTCTGTTCTTGATACTCAGCAATAGGTTGTGTATATCGTGGGATTTCATGTATAGCTTCATCAGTTGTTCTTTTGACATTATGTAGAAAGAGTATTTAATAAAATCCTCAAAGAAGAAATAAATACATTAAATTGGACTCCACAAAAAATTAAAAATTTTTAGAAAGTACAAATACAATCTGCTGGAACACCTGAACTTTTCTCTTACCTTGGATTTTTTCAGCCAGCAAGTACAATGTGAGAGAAACCACAATTCCACTTTAGGCTAACGGTAATTTTTCTATCATTAACTTTAATTTGGGATTATAAATATGACCAACATCTAGAGAATGTTAGTTATCTTTAATCGCCTTATCCATTTTGTTTGGTAGTGCAAACTTATAAAGGAATATTTGATGTTATTCTTATGGTACAAATTGATACTAAATCAATTAATTTAACTGCAATAACTATGTTAACAATTCTAACTTTGATATTACTAAATCTGAGCATTGATGGATTTAGTCAAACTCTACAGACGCCAGATTTTCAATCTAATTCTAACATAGATAAAAGTGAAATAATGGATAATACTCAAGCTGAACTTGCCACGAAAATTCAACTAGTACCACATGAAAATGAATATCTTGACGATTATTATCAAGTTTCTGACTTTGTATTTGTGCTTAGTAATTCAAGTCAATTATGTCCTTCTGGTAAATGTAAATACGAACTTGAAGATGGAATTATGCAAGCCGAAAGAATTTCAGGTGAAAGATCGTTAGCAGGAAGAATAACCATTGACACAGGAGATTCTAAAAATATGATGGAATTGCGTGCTTCGTGGAAGACAGTGGACGAGTTTGAGAAAAATGGTGATAATGTTAAAGACATAAAAGGGACATTAGACTTGGGAACAAGTCAATTTAATCCAGAAAACAAATACCAAATTAATGGCACACTCACAAAACACGGTGAGTACTATCTATTAGAAGTAAAAGGAATAAAGTAATTAATCATCATTTTTAGATACACAACAGTAATATCAACAGTTAAGCTATTACATGTTTTCATCTTTCATAATTTCATCTTTTTTTCTCAGTAGTAGAATTCAACTAATACTATCTTGTATTTAGCAATTTATTCTTAGAAACTTAGTTTTAAATTATTTTGAGAGTAATATTATTTCTACTCTATTGATAAGTTAATAATAAGTTAATAATTTATCAACAAAAGTTAGATGCAGTAGAAAAATTGAATTATATAATAAGATTAGTAAAATAAGAAATAGTTATATGATAAAAAAGAATTTAATCTCTTTAGTATTGTTTTGCTTTGTTTATTATCGTTTATTATCTTAAAATAGACAGTATCGCCATCAAATTGGTTCACTAAACTTTTATGAATATAGAATCTATTTTTGGTCACATTGCGTTTCCGTGTTATAATGTATTCTATTAATCTCTTGAATCTCCCCAAAAGCAGTATCAATAAACAACGATTTCTTGTCATTAGCTCTTTAGTACAACGAGCTGGTAGATGGGAGCTATGACATTAGATTAGTCTGGTTTTTTATATTTTTATCAGAATTATTTGTAATAAAATATTTAAAAATTTGAGACAAGTTATTATTAATAGAAACTATAGTCCTCTATAAAGAAATGCTCATGGGAATAATGATAATGATAATATAGAAGACTAAAGATTATGCCCTTTTCTAACTCAACTATAATGTCTATTTCTTGACTTTATCTTAGATAATCCATTAAATGATTAATTTAGACAGAATTTACTAACTATAATTTACAAATATGTTTATCTATTTCTAAATACTGTATCTACAAATATGGTTGATCTGATTTATGGACGCGGAATAACTGATATACTACATGAAACGCCATTTTATTTTCACTTTATTAAGAATATTTTACATATAAAGTTATTTCATTCCCGACGTGCAATATATGGTTCTGTAGATGTCAATAATGTATGTAATTTACATTGTTCACATTGCTACTGGTGGCTCAATAGAAAAAATGATGAACAAGACCTTAGTATTGAAGATTGGAAAAAGATAATCAAAGAAAAATTCAAAAAACAACATATCTTTGTAGTTACATTAGTAGGTGGAGAACCTTTGCTTAGACCAGATATAATAAAGGTATTCTGTGATGAAATGCCAAGAAGAGTATGTGTTGTTACTAACGGTACTTTTCCTTTGCCAAGATTTGAAGATCTATATTTTTATTGGATATCACTAGATGGAACAGAAGAAATTCACGACAGTATAAGAGGAAAAGGATCTTATTCAAAAACTCGTGAAAATATAATTGACTACATTGAAAGACAACCAAAGCGTAAAGGAAAGCCTGCATGGAAAGACATATGGATTACTATGACTATTAATTCTCTCAACTATTCAACAGTGATACCTCTTGCTCAAGAATGGAAAGGTACAGTTAATAAAATAGGATTCCAATTTCATACTCCTTTTACCAAAGATGATCCATTGTGGCTACCTTTTGGAGATACACGTAACAAGATAGTAGATGAAATTATTTCATTGAAAAAGTCATATCCAGATTATGTAGCAAATACTGAAAAACAAATATCGTTGATGAAAGGCAATTGGGGAGGTGTTGAAACAACACCTGTACAATGTCCTTCATGGGCCATCTTGTCGCTAGATCATATGGGCCGTGTAAAGCAGCCTTGTTGCATTGGAAGTGCAAACAATAAAGGATTAAAACCTATATGTGAAAAATGTGGACTTGGATGCTATTCTATACTTGTTGCACAAGGTATAAAGGGCACTAATTAAAAAGTAATTGATATAGTAGAAACTAAATAACTTTTCTTTATACCATAAATATTTAAATAATTTTTGAGTTTTCTTCACATTCCCATAATGAGATAGAATAAATGTACATTATACATAGATTATTGCAATTTGATTATTTCGTCCCATGTTCCAGATGCAGATAGCATATAAAATTTGCTGTGACTTGCACTATCTAAATTTATAACATCTCCAGATGATATTTGAATTTGAAATAATTTATTTGCGAACTGCAGAAAACTAGGTCCTGCAACTATACTTTTAGCTTCTTTTTCAAGCGGTAGGTTATAATATTTTTGTAATGCTTCCACTAGACCCAAACTGCTAATTTCTCCTACTAGGTCTGTCAGATCTAAAAATTTCGAATTCCTTTTGTATACTTTAAGTTTTGCCATTATTGTTAAATGGTTTCTGTTGTATATAAAATTGATTTAAACTGATAAATGTAGTTATTATCTAAAGTTGGGTTTCAACAAATTTTCAGAAAATATTATAATACTCTATTAATTCTTAATTTATTTCAAAACTAACAATAATATAAGAGGGGGGGTTTTAGAAACTTATGAAGAATATTCCTTAATTACAATATGTCATAATAGTTGATAAAAAATAATTTTAATTTATTGTACTATTAAACAGGTTTACTAATGTGATTCATTATTTTTCTCACATCACTAAATAATGAGCTAAACCACGAATCTATATGATAAGTTAACATAACGGATAGTAGACTGTCTGATTGAAGGACGTTTTGCATCTATTTTTATAAACATTTTCTTTAATATTAAAACTTTATTTTCTAGATATGCCATACAAATTCATGTTTCTTTTTTTCCTCTTGACTAGATAGTTCTTTATCACAGTATGTGCATTTATGAAAAGGAATTAATTTGATGGATTGAACACCACCTTCTCCGCTAATTTTTTGATAACAATTTTTTTTATAATTTTCTATCAATTCTCTCAATGTATAATCCCATCCATGTTGCAGGTCTTTGATATTATCTGTTTCTGCAATTGGATGTAGGTATTTTTCATTAGGATTCGTTGAGGCGATAAACTGTGCATTATCTATTTTTTGGTCTGAATCAAATAGTAAACATATGGCATACTCATTCCCCTTATCATTTGTCCAAAGTTGGATTTTTTTATGTATAATATTATTTTTATTAGCTATTTTGTTAACTTCGTCGATATTTATTTTTAAATTTTTGATTTTTTCTTTATTAACAATATCATCATAATTTGGAGAGGACAATTTTATACTCATAAAGATATCGAGAATTTTATTTAATCCTATTCAATTCAAATCAAAAACCAAACTAATCAAAATAAATAAATCAATATAAAATATAATAATTCTTAAATGGAGAAATATCTTTAACTAACCTACAAGATTGTGTTGTATATCACATATTTTTCCGATATTTGAAACACTTAAGATTCTAAATTTTAAATATCTGCAATATAACAAAAAAATCCCCTCATCTTATCTATCTTAATAGTTATAGATAGAATCGCTATATATGATAAAGTATAAGCCTTAGTATGTCAACTTCAATTAACTGGACTGAATTAGTTAGAGATAGAAAAGGGATTAGAACTAAAGACAATAAATCATGCGGAAATATAATTGGAAATGATGAAAAAAATATAATAATCGAAGATGGTGCAATGCGTCAACACATTTACAAAGTTCCAAAATCATCCATAGAAAGCTACAATGGTGCAGAATTAAGATTAAACATTTCATATTACGAACTTGAAACCGATGAAGTAAAAGATGATGATAAGGATATGTTGGAATCGATTACAGAATCGGTCAAAGATAAAACTAAATCTCTAAAAGAAAAACTATAGATTAAATAAATAAATAAATAGATTATTACTTCGATAACGATGAAGGAATTATTCTAGTTTGAGTTATATCTATTATTATTCTTCTAATAAGTTCTTTTTTGTTATTATTCTTGGTAATAGACATTACATGATTATTTATCCTTCTAATATTATATGTAGAATATCTATTAGTTTCTTTTATCTTGTATTCGCCATTATTTATGAAATAATAATTGTTAACAATATTAGAAGATTGTAAAACTTTATACAACTTGTCTCCAATAATTATCTCATTCTGAATAGACAGAGAGGAAGAATTTATCTTTGCACACAGATTCAATGTTGAACCAAATAAATCTGTTTGACTGTAGTCACCTACTAAAGCTAAATCTAATACACCATAATCTAAACTCATTCTGAAGTTGAATGGTGGTAAATGTTTCCTAGCCAGTTCATCATTA
>JANWKP010000277.1 GCA_025451315.1 Nitrososphaerales archaeon
GCAACCATAACGAATTTCTTAAACTTCTTTTGGACCTCTCCAAGGTATGTTATGAAAGAGTGACTGTCAAATCTCTTGTACTGTCTGAATAACTGTTTGCCGTCTAGAGATAGTACACCAAAGATTATGGTTTTCTCATGAGAACCGGTGACTGTTACAAAGGGTCTTTTGTTTCTGAGAATCCATCTTCTTTTCTTTGTCATGATTGAATCATGGATAAAGATGGATTCGTCCTGTACAAGCAAATTCCAGCCATTTTTGAGGCTGGTGAGTATGCTTTTTACCCTTTTTTAAAACCATTTTTGTCTTTCTTGGATGCGGTTTTGACAAACCTCTTCTGAGGTACCTTTGGTGAAAAACCCCACTGGTAAAGCAATCGGCGAATATGTTCTTCATGATACTTGACACCAGTCCTCTTTTGGATAAGATCCATGACCTGCTTGGTGTCCCATCCTATGTTGCTATCTGATAATTCCTGTCTTATTTTTATGATTATGTCCTCATCTACAAAAGATGGTCTTCCGATTCTTGGTCTGTCCCTCAGGCCATCCAGTCCTTCATCGTTGTATCTTTTGTACCATTTGTAGGCCCAGGCTCTTGATCTATGCAATTCCCTAGCTACAGATTCTATCTGCTGTTTATCAGATGATATTCTGATTATTAGCAACAATCTCTCCTTTACACATGCATCACGTTCATTCCTATAGGCTTTGTCTAAAGCACTTGATTTCAACTAGATGGTTGAGTATAGGCAATGATTAGCTAAAAATCTATCTGTGAACTTATGTGGTCGAGTATAGCTAGGAGTCTTTTCTAACTATATTGTTTATAATGTTTATTCCTTTCAACAGGGAAATCTTTACCTTTTTTTCTTTTTCCGTGCTAACGAATTACATAGATAAGAAGAAATCTGTGCGATACTATAACTATCGATTGGGTAGGATATAACCACATTGAAAGCCTTGTAGAGATGCATGATCTTTGCGGAGTAACCATATTGTCACAAAAGCATTCAGTATCAATCCTTAATATTAGAATCATCAGAAAATTATTATAAACTGTGACATAGCTAATTTTATTTACTGTTTTTTTCCTTTATAAGAATAAATACTCTAACTGTGAAAGTGATTCCTTTATCATTTTTTAGCTTCAGTAAAGGGTTTGAGCATGGAGAAAAATGTATTCAATAATTTTGTTATTGTGCGCCTTTGATCAATCATTTTAACTAAATACGGGTTGAACAATTTTAACAAATTGATTTAAATTGATCTTGATTCTATTAAAGAGATTCTTTAAATTGTAGATCACAAAAGATAAAAAAAGATGATGAAATATGTCAAACATTTTAATGTTGTAAAGAATCTACAACTTAAATACTCTTATTGTATATACCTCTTAAAAACATGATTTTTTTCACAAAATTTTACAAGAAAAATAGCACTTTCTTATCTTTATGATGGTATATTGATTGACTCTTATTGAACTTCAGAATTATTTCCGTCATTTCTAATAGGGTGGCTTTATGTGGATAACAAATAACGGCATTAGACAAAAAGAATCAAGATCGAAACATTTGAAATTCTCATTATAAATTCAGATCCCTATTATCTATATGATTTGTTGAGGTTCAACATGAGATATTGAAGAAAGAACAAATCGTGATTTGAATTAGTACAAAATAAAATTATCTGAAAGCGACATCACATTTGTGATATTAAACCTATTGGTGCATTCCAAACCTGGCCTTCATTGCATAGCATAAATTTTCATCTATGTCTATCATTATGAATTTTCTCCCCAGTTTCTTTGCGACGATTCCAGTCTTGCCAGTTCCGGCCATTAAATCCAATACAACTCCTTCATTTGGAACAGTAGTTTTTATTGCAATCTCAATTAATTTCTCAGGAAATCCTGAATCAAATTCGTTATTTCGTTTTTCCATTGTAGACGGAAAACTATAAACAGAGCTTTTATAGAATTTATTACTCTTGTTGTCAAAATAATAGTTTTCCGGATCCTTTGTAAAAAAGAACAGATACTCCCAGTTTCTACTAAATCTGTTCATCTCCTCCTGTTCTGAGTCTTCAGTTCTGTGCCAAATTAGCTTGCTTCGCAGAAACCATC
This sequence comes from Nitrososphaerales archaeon, assembly GCA_025451315.1. Classification (GTDB taxonomy): domain Archaea; phylum Thermoproteota; class Nitrososphaeria; order Nitrososphaerales; family Nitrososphaeraceae; genus TH1177. Next base: position 2,125 of record JANWKP010000277.1, read on the forward strand.
CATTGCTTAGCATATCCAATACGAACATTTCGGGGGTTGCCATCAAGGTTCCCTTATAATGATAATCACCCATCTGCACAAAAAGCGATCCAGTATCCTTTAGTACAAATTTTAGTTCTTGAAATATCTCAACAAGGTGTTTGACATAATCCCTTGTATTTAGTTCACTACCGAGCACGTTCTTGCTTTGGCCGATTTCGTCAAACGGGGGGCCTGGCGATGTAAAACACATGTCTACAGACAAGCGAGGCAACCTTCTTAATTCCGTTAATGCATTACCACAAATTACCGAGTTGAAAAAATTCATTTGAGAATTGTTTATTTTAAAATGCCTTAATTTTAAAGTTATTCATTTAACTTAGTAATGCGGTCTCTTTAGACATTATTTTTTTATAGGATGCATTAATATCTTTATTCTAAATCATTAGTAGAGCAATAACAGGGAATTGACATTAATCTAGTTACAATTTAATCAATGGAAGGACCCGAAGAGCAGCAACTTGTTTGATAATTCTTAAAGAATACGTGAATATGAGCCCTTCTGGGGAAAATAGGTATAATACGCCTTTCGATTCTTAAGATAGATAGATAACAAAAACAAAACGAGCATTTTTTGTTAGCTAACAAATCTGACGAGTGAAATATGTTTGCTGCTGAGAAGAGGTTCATTTCAGATTTAGTAAAGAATCATGGAAAACCCTGTGTATCCACTGATGGTGGGACATGAATTCCACAAGCTTGTCGATTCCGAAAACCAAATCACCACCACATACACATTCCTTGTTCTACAATAGTCTGATATAACAAACTATTCAGTATATCAAGGAAGGTAACTTATGTTTTGATGACTGCCTTACTTACAAGTTGAATCATTACAAATTAAACAATGTACGGAACTGGTTAAATCCATTTGTCAATTATCATAACGAAGAGGTGATTCATGCTTAAGTTGACAGTGTCTTCATGGACAATACATTTGTAAGAAAGTGAATTTGCAATTGATCAAAGTTATTGATTTCTCTTTAGAAAGTTTATGGAATTCAATATCATAAATGTTAGAGGAAAAAGCCCGTCTAATTTTTGCTATGAGATAAAAGCCATCCATGGTTGTATTAAAGAAGTCATTATTCACAATCTGTCTAAATAAATAATCATAGAGGTAAATAGCTGAGGAAATAACATAATGTTTGATAAAAAAAGAGCTAGTGCATAATATTTTCGATTTCAAAATAAATCAAAAGATAGTATCTATGAGAATAAACACTTCAAATGTTAGAAATATTCTAATGCTATTTCTTTCACTAGAAAATGTGAATTTTATCTACCGATTGAAGCCATAATGATATCTAAGAATCCACCCACTAATGCAAAGTTTCAGGTTTTGTCACATTCCTCCATTAAAAAGGGAATTTATCCCTTTTTAATTCAATTTCATTAACTTTGCCAAATATTATGATATTATGGTAATTGTTGGTTTAAAATAGTATATAATCCAAAAAGGACCGAATAATTTTGTAGAATAGATCAGGGATGGAAGCCTCTGCAATATCCTGTGCTTTACTGGATTGTCTGCAGAATCAGCTGGCCGATTTGATTCAGTATGAGATTCAGATCCAAGGATAGAAAACTGTAGAAAGGATCAACCCAATTTACTCTGGGAATTAACTATATCTATTCACCTAAAAAGTTAGAGTTTAGAATTAGGCAATAACGCACGTTTCAAATAGATACGTTACTACAAAAAGTAATTAAAGCAAAGGGACTAGTAACAAATTTGATTATATTTATGAGTTCAACAAGTTTACAAGAATATCAAAAAGCAAAAGGTCCTTAAATTCCTTAAGTTTATTCATACTATCCGTTATCCTGTTAAGTATAATCGATACATCTGAATATACATTATTTACAATAAGTCACATTCGACCGTCATAATCAGGAGATAATATGATGTAGGGTTCATACTATTGCTTTATAATAAACTTTTCTCAAGTGTATGTTTCCATTATTATCTATAGCTAAAGTGGTGGGGTACCAAACACCATAGTAATAGGACTGTTACTATTAACTTGCAAAAATATCAAAAATCGATTTCATCGATTCTAGACATCCGTCAATTAGTCTAATTCGAATGGATCTTATCATATAAATTTATTTAAGAAAGTATGATCCCTCTCACTACTTCAGGTCATGATTCTTTTGGAATAATTATTAAGTGAACCCTATGGAGGAAAAGTATTCGCAACTCATTCACTCCTAAATTTAACTACATGGTAAATGTTAAATTTTCTAATTTAAAGACTTCCTTATGATATAGTTTTATTGGTTTTTTAATTGGGTGGATTGTAACATCCTGGACGGTGATTGATCCGTTCAAAATTGATATATCAAATGACGATGATAATTTGCCCACGGTTACTCGATAATGATTCATGACATCGCAGAATTGTATATTTTCCATTTTTCCAGTTAAGGAGACTTCAAATGTTAGTTTTGTTATTCCTGATTCTATTTCATCAACTCTTCGCACAAACTTTACGTATGGTTTAATTGAAAATTCTAATTCTACAGAATCGATAACAAATCCCCCCTTATTTGATCTAATTTTGACTCTAAAGGTATCAATAAAATAACGATCTAGATCTGGTCGCACATGTTCGATTATCTTTGAAATGCATTGATCCAGAATAATCCCAGGGATTTTATGTGGATCCTCCCTTGCCTCCTTATACCAGCCATTTATAGTTTTGATTTCATTAAGTCCATTCAGTATTTTCTTGTTTGATTCAAAAATGGAATTGAGAATTCTTTCTAATTCCTGATTAATTAGTGGTTTTACTTGATCTTCTCTTCTCTCGTTGAAGTTCAATGACACTTATCTTTCGACACCTCCAGTTACCTCAATTGTCGGCGCATGGGGATTGGAATCCTTTTCTGACCCTTCAGTATGACGTGCTGGTCGTTTAAGACGAATAATTACTGCTACCAATAGAATAATCACAGCAACTGAAATAACTATCCAAAGTAAAATGGATGGGGACGGTGCAGGTTCAGTACTTAAAACTATATCATGGCTGTCTGAGCACAATATGGAATATTCACATCCCGTGAATGTTGCTTTTATCAGATGCTGCCCTGTCGTTTTATAGATGTGATTTGCAAACCAGGCACCTTTCTCGCCTAAAATTACATTGGTATCATCACTGTCATCACCCCAATCTACCGTTAGAGAATCAGATGGAGCATTTGTTGTGCTACCTTCTATAGAAACTTCATTGTTAACTAAAGGATTATCAGGATTAGTGTTGTCTATGGAAATAGA
>JANWKP010000278.1 GCA_025451315.1 Nitrososphaerales archaeon
ATTTGATCAATACCGCACTTCTCAACGCACAGAAAACAAACTACAAACCTATGCGATTTGACACACTGAAGCAGAGGAATCCCGAGATTTACAAGGAATTAGCTTAGCTTGAAAGTCCCGATCCACTTGGTGAGCGGCGAAAAGGCGACAACAAATGAAGGATAAGGTTGCGGTCTTAGGCGACGCTAAGGATCGCAACGATTCCATTTATTCTAATAATGATGACTATCAATGGGATATCGCAAAACATCCAAGACCACAGATGGAGGCGTGTTAAAGGTCATAATGGAGCAAAAGCAATAGGAATAGCAGAACTAACGAAAAGAGGACAGAAGATACGCAGGAATTCCAAGTCTGTAGAATGGGTCTCTCAAAACAGTTTTTATTATTTCCTCAGGAAGGTATTTCAAAAACATTGTATCAATCCTGAGGCAGAAGTCAAGTATCAAATATGCAAATGGAACTCTTTCCCGTCATTTATCCTGATTCTGAATATCTGGCGAACAAGGTATTTGGAACCAGTCCCCTTTATGGTATTATCGCGCTGCTCATAGAATTTTCCAGTATCGGGGTCCTTGACCATCCTGAGCCATGCTTCATATTCCTTCTGTTCTATTAGCTTTTCTCTCGGCCAGTGTGTTGATACTTTCTTACCTGTTATAGAGTCCTTGCCTTCTATCTTTGCCTTTGCCTTCTATCTTTGCCTCCTCATAACATTCTTCTTCCTTTTTCCAAAAAGGCATAAAATCTTGATACATCTTTCTTGAGATGTAGTAAGGTAAGGAAACTAAAATAATTTTGTCTTAATAATTTTTTAATGTTGGTTCTGTAGTTGCTTGTATCTTCGCTTCTGATGTTTTTGATATGGTAGAGTCATTTTTTATAATATCAGGTGCTACATCAAAACAATTGTCTAATTATGCCAGTTAGGAGAAGGTGTATTATTAATTGAAATGAATAATGCTAATATACATCAGTCAAAGGTATTAGCTCCAGTGTTAAAATCTGCCAAAACATTAGGTAGGCCTTTATTTAATACTTATAACATTATTTTATATTTTATATTAATCTTAGCCGTATTTGCAAATTATCCATACATCATGACTTTAGCAATTCCCAATGTATTGCAGGAAGCACCAAGTGCTGTTCCCAATCATCCACCGGTTGCTAATGCAGGGGTAGACCAGACAGCAAATGAAAACTCAACAGTGTTACTTTATGGTTTAGCAAGTGATCCCGATCCTAATGATTTTGGTAAATTAAAGTATTTGTGGAAACAAATATCAGGACCTGAAGTTAAACTGAATAATAATACCAGCCCTAATCCTTCATTTATAGCTCCAGCTGTATCTTCTGATAGGGAAGTAAGATTCTCTGTGACAGCTAGTGACGAAAATGGCGCCACAAGTCAACCTGCTTTTGTAATAGTTACAATTAAGAACGTTAATCGTTCTCCAATGACTAAAGCTGGAGAGGATCAGACAGTAAGTCCTGGAGATGTTGTCACTTTAGATGGAACTAAAAGTAGCGATCCAGATAATGAACCATTAAGATATTCGTGGATACAAAAATCTGGTCCGAAAATCAAATTGGATGGAGCCACCAGTTCTATAGCTTCATTCACTGTACCATCCAACATTTCATCTGATATGGCCGTCGTATTTGCATTAACAGTTTCGGATAGCAAAAATGCGTCTAGTAAAGATTCTGTTAATGTAACTGTCAAATATCTTCCACCACCAAATAAACAACCAGTAGCCAATGCCGGAAATGATCAGACAGTTAATTCCGGCGATATTGTTACTTTAGATGGCAATGGTAGTAAAGATCCGGATGGGAAAATAGTCTCATACTCATGGAAGCAGAGTTCGGGTCCATCTGTTGGAGTGAATTATGTAAATACGCCCCCAACATTTACAGCACCTATTGTATCAAATGATACTGAATTGAAATTCTCCCTCATAGTTACAGATGATAAGGGAAGTAGTAGTAGTCCAGCTATTGTAACTATAGCCGTAAAGGCCGCTGTACAAGCATCACAACCTAGAATCTCATCAGAAGTCAATGCAACTATTTTTGAAAATAAAACATCAATTACAAACGGTTCTAGTAATCAAACACATCCTCAAGCATCAACTGAATATTCATTTGTAACAAAATGGGGCTCAACTGGTACCGGTGATGGACAATTCGATCAAATATATGGTGTGGCTGTAGATTCTTCAGGTAATGTGTATGTGGCTGATACCTACAATCATCGTATCCAGAAGTTTGACAGTAATGGTAACTTCATTACAAAATGGGGTTCCGCGGGTGATGGCGATGGACAATTCGATCGTCCATATGGTATCGCTGTTGATTCATTTGGTTATGTGTATGTATCAAATTTTGGTCATCACCGTATCCAGAAATTTGACAGCAATGGTAACTTCATAACAAAATGGGGATCTAATGGTACTGGAGATGGACAATTCCAAGGTCCATATGGTATCGCTCTTGATTCATCTGGGAATGTGTACATCGCAGATTATGGTAACGATAGAATCCAAAAGTTTGCTCCGAGTGATTAGACTAGACGAATCTTTATACATATGATCTTAATAAATCAAAATAATTTTGTTGACAGATATTTATTGTTGATAGATAGATAGATAAAATTCGCTGATTGTAGATAGTTTACCATATTTGATCCATAATCTGATATTTAGATTGTCAATTCATTAATACCTAGGCATCATGATGTTATATTTCACGCTCAAATAATGCATAGTTAATTGGGATGACTTTGCCTTTCAGACAATGTTAACTTATAATGATAGCGAGTTAATTTAGCCAAATCCGAAATCAAGTATATAATCCGATGATCAGCATTTAACCTTGCAAAGTCTACGTATCTACTAATTGTTACTTATCATAATAGTTCCTTAATCCTAATCCAAAACGTGAGAAAATATTATATTCTTTGCCTTTTACCATTATTTCGATGGTGCTTTTAAAAGCCTTGGATAGATTCCGACTGGTTCGAAAAATACCAAATATTTCAAATTCTAATTTGTATTATCAAGGCAGCATAGAAAGCAGTACCAAATGCGATTCTAATTATCGTTATTATTATCAACTACCTTATAATTTGGACAGTCCTAATACTTTTGCCTATCCTTTATCCATTACAATAGCGAGGGCTTGTTTAGGCAAATGACATTAAATGACAAGAAAGAAAATCAAATACTGATTAATATTGAATCCTCGTCAAGAGAAGATGAAGAAGAATCTGCCACCGAACCAGAGGAGCTAGAACATCTTACTCATAATTTGAGTAGGTAATTTGTGTCAGGTCCGTCTGTAGTGCTGAGTGATACAAATACCGTATCGCCAACATTTACTGCACCAATTGTATCAAATGATACTGAAATGAAATTTTCTCTTACAGTCACAGATGACAAAAATAGTTCAAACAATCCTAGTATTGTAACTGTTACTGTAAAGGCTATTGTACAAGAACAATCAGAATCAATACCATCAATTGGCAATGAAACTATTTCTGAAAATATGACATCAACAATTCCATCATTATCTAATTATTCCGAATCTATAGGGAATGCGACATCAACATTCCCAACTTCAACTAATATTTCTGAATTAATTGATGAAATGATAAAAAGGGGAATTGAACTTGATGAATCTGGCAACCATGAAGACACTGCTATTTCGATAGAGCACTAACCGGAATGCACTGTAGTTCTCGATTTCTAACCTGTTGTGGAGACGTCGATTGGCGATAAAAATAAACTAGATAAGTAACATATATTTATTAAAATTTACAATATTAGAGTTATTTTTAATTATAAACTTATATAAAAGCCTGAGAGACCTCTAAAAATGAGCCTCCTAAATATAAAGAAAGGATTTATAGAAAAGATACCTTGTTACAGGGGAATTAAACAAGTTTCAAATAAAAATTGCGAATGTGATTGTGAGTGCGACATCTACAAGAGTCTTGAACTTGACCAAGACACGGGAAAGGGCGTAGTCGCTCTTCATGATGGGGAGTTATCGATAATCGTAAAAGATTTAGAAATAGTGGGAAGGGGATTCAATTGGAAATTCGAACGTACCTATAGAAGCGCTATGAACTACAACGGGCCAATCGGAAAAAATTGGACGTTTAATTACGACCGGAAGTTGTTACTTGAGCACAACGGAAATGCAACAATATTTGACGGATATGGAAAATCCCTCACCTATTACAAAAAGAATGGCAATTACAGTTCACCTATGGGTTTCTATTCAATTCTTATTAAGAATCCAGATGGATCTTTTATTGAAAGAGATCGTTATGGTGCTGAAATATTATATTCAAAACTAAATAAATTGGGCTACTTGCCGATGATTGAGCTAAGAGATAGAAATAACAATAAGATGTTTTTTCAGTATAGTAAGAAGGGACAATTAGTAACGGTGAGAGATACACTCGGTCGAACGATAGTATATCACTATAATCAAGAGGGAGGAATTAAAGAAGTGATAGATTTCACAAAGCGCAAAATACTATTAGAGTACGACAGCAACAATTTTCTTATCAGTGCAAAAATTGTAACAGTTAGTGATGGAATTAGAACTAGGAGATATGAGTACCGATCAGATTCTGGAAACGCCGAAGATTCTCTTCTCGTACAAGTAATAAATCCTAATGAATACCCCACAAACAGCGAACCTTATTTGCAAATAGAATATACTAAAGACAAGAAACGTCCTCAGACTCGTGTATCTAAGGTGGTGTTAGGGGGCAAAAGTCCAAACGGAATAAAATCAGGAGGAGGCATTTCTTATGAATATTCAGATAATAATCTTGACTTAAGTAAAAATAATTCTACTTTCCTAACTAAGGTATTAGACAGAAATGGCAATTATTCGGAGTATCAGTTCGTAGGTTCGATATGGCTACATATCGGTAAGGCTAACTTGTTCAATTAATGCTGGATTCATATTGTAAACAAAGCACAAGCGGCCAGACAAACTATTGTGACTGTTTCTTCTCTTTAATTACGGCTTGAATGTAATCC
>JANWKP010000279.1 GCA_025451315.1 Nitrososphaerales archaeon
ATGATGATAAAAAATTATTGCTTCAGCCGAGAACAAGGCAGTTGTAGATGTTTTATTTCTTTCAAATCAAATTTTCATAACATGAATGGAATACTTCTAGCTAAAGTTTTTACTGCTTAACTTAACAGAGCCGTTAGATCTATGGAGGCCTATATAAAATTTTGTTACTGATTTGTAAAAAGTTTATTTGACACACGAGACTAAAATAAACAGTGAAACTAATTTCTGTAAATGTTGGATTACCAATAAAAGTTAAATTTGGAAATGAAATTGTCACTACTGGAATTTTCAAAAATCCTATTGATAAAAGGATAAATTTAAAGAAATTAAATCTCGAAGGCGATAGACAAGCTGATCTGACTGTTCATGGTGGACCAGATAAAGCAGTATATTCCTATCCATATGAATATTATGATTTTTGGAGAAAAGAGTTTCCAGATATATCATTTAATTGGGGAATGTTTGGAGAAAATTTAACTACCGAAGGTCTTTTCGAATCTCAAGTAAATGTAGGAGACAGATTTCAAATAGGTTCTGCACAATTAGTTGCAACTCAACCACGTATGCCATGTTACAAACTTGGTGTCAAGTTTGGTAGAATGGACATAATAAAGAAGTTTTTAAAGAGTGAGAAATCTGGAATTTACTTTAAAGTGATCAAGGAAGGAGAAATAGTCATTAATGATACTATTAAACTAATTAAGAAAGACAATAATAATATCACAATAAAAAATATAGTTGAGCTTATTACAAAAGAAGATAAAGATAACAGAATACTTATGGAAAAAGCAGTTAAAGTTCAAGATCTTCCCCAAGGCTGGAAAAATTATTTTCTTGAAAAATTATCATATTCAAAGAAATAACAAGCGATTTATATGATGAAAAGAGTCAAGCAAATTCCAACTAATTCTCCTAAAAATTTGAAAGATAGTTATAATAGAGTAGCCAGAAAATTAAGAATTTCTGTAACTGATAAATGCAATATGAAATGTATTTATTGTATGCCAAATGGTAACATTAAATGGATTGATGATAAAGAAATTCTTAATTTTAAAGAAATAATTAGAATAGTATCCATTTTTACACAATTAGGAATAACAAAAATTAGACTTACTGGTGGAGAACCATTACTTAGACCATCATTAGAGAATTTAATTAGTGATTTGATAAAGATAAAAAAAATAGAAACTATTAGTATGACTACTAATGGTTTTTTGTTAGAAGAGAATATAAACCAGTTAAAATCAGCAGGATTAAATTCTCTAAACATTAGCCTTGATACTTTTAGAGAAGAACGATTTAGAACTTTAAATGGCATTTCTAATTTAAATAAGGTTCTTCGAGGTATTCAAAAAGCAAGAGAACTAGGTGTAAAAATAAAAATCAATACTGTAATAATTCGAAATTGGAATGATGATGAAATAATTAACTTTGTAAAGTTTGCTAAGGAGATGGATTTAACCGTACGTTTTATAGAATTTATGCCTTTAGATGGATCCGGTATCTGGAATTATAATCTTGTTATGACTAAAAAAGAAATAATAGAAATAATAGAAACTAATTTTCATAATGTTATTTCTTTAGATAAAAATAATTCTTATCTATCTGATCCTGCTACTATTTATAATTTTGATGACAGAAAAGGAAAAATTGGATTTATCCCATCAATTACAGATCCATTTTGTTCAAATTGCGATAGGGTAAGATTGACTTCTGATGGAAGATTTCTTACTTGTCTTTTTGAAAAAGAAGGATATGACTTGAAGAAAATGATTAGAAATGCAAAGGCTACTGATCAAGAAATGAGGGAATATCTTGTAAATTGTTATAAAATGAAACCAGAAGGAATAGTTGAATTAATTCGAATTAATCGACTTAGGCCAACCCTAAATCTCATGCATACAATAGGTGGTTGAATAACTATAATGAAATCCTGTCATGATACTACATTGAAGATAAAAGTATTTGGAATAGTAAGAGAGAAATTAAAAAGTGATACTCTTAATATTCCTATTAATAATAATTCAGTTTCATTAGAAGAAATTAAAAAATATCTTAAAGAATTTTATCCTTACCTCTCTAAAAATGAGATAAACTTTGTATTTGCTATTAATAAAGTAATACGTAACGAAAATGTCAACGTAACCTCATCTGATGAAATTGCTCTAATACCACCAATAAGTGGAGGATAAAAATAGTAAAGAGGTATAATATGATTTCAATAACAAAAGATATAATTGATCAATTAAAAATTTTAGAACAACTTAAAGATAATTCTTCTGGCGCAGTTGTATTTTTTACTGGAATTGTTAGGGATCATAATTCCAAGGAAAAAGTCGAAGGTATATTTTATGAAGCATATGAAGAAATGGTCGAAGAGATATTAAAAAAAATTGAAAAAGAGATATCTGGAAATTGGAATATTAAAAAATTTATTGCAATACATAGAATTGGATATCTTAAAGTTGGAGAAATAAGTGTAATAGTTGGAGTGTCTTCAGAACATAGAAAAGAGGCATTTGAAGCATGTAGTTATGGAATTGACAATATTAAAAAAAGATGCCCTATTTGGAAAAAGGAGGAAATGGAATCTGGGGATTCTGAATGGGTGCAAGGTGTTATGATAAATGAATGAACCAACAATTAATAATTACAATAAAGGAATGTTTGATGTATCTAATAAAGCAGACACTTTGAGATATGCTATTGCACAAGCAATAATTAAAGTAACTCCTAGTACTTTAAATCTAATAAAAAACCACAAAACACCTAAGGGAGATATCATAGAAGCTGCAAAGATTTCAGCTACACTTGGAGCAAAAAAAACATGGGAATTGATACCTTATTGTCATCTTATTCCTATAGATCATATTTCTACCCAATTATCATTCTACGAATGCACAATAGAAATTAAAGTCAGTGTTAAAAGTGTATGGAAAACAGGAGTAGAAATGGAAGCATTAACTGGCTGCAGTATTGCTGCACTTGCTGTATATGATATGCTCAAACCAATAGATGAATATCTATCAATAGAATCAATAAAATTGTTAGGTAAAATTGGCGGTAAAGGAGACTTTATTGAAAAAAATCTTGATAAAAAAATTACTGTTGCTATATTTGTTATAAGTGATTCTACTTTTAATGGTACAAGAGTTGACAAATCAGGGAACATGATCAGTGATAAGTTAAAAAATACTTATGCTACTAATACTGAAATTGTAGGCTATGAAGTATTACCTGATAATATAGAAAAAATTAAGGCATATCTTATCAAATATTCTGATGAGAAAAAAGTAAATCTAATAATAACTTCTGGCGGTACTGGTTTTAGTAGAAGAGATGTAACTCCTGAGGCTACTAAAATGGTTATTGATAAAGAGACAAATGGAATTTCCGAAGCTATCCGATCATATGGTCAAAGGAGAACACCATTATCAATGCTCTCGAGAGGGATATCGGGAACAAGAGATAAAACTTTGATTGTAAATTTACCTGGAAGCACTAAAGCAGTATCAGAATCATTAGATCTTCTTTTACCTAGCGTATTCCATGCATTTAATATGTTGGAAGGGAAAGGTCATTAATGAGATTCTAATATTAGTAATTACTCATACCTTTTTTGTAGTGAAGATAGAATAATTATCTAAAGATAGAAAAATTTAGACTAAAACTGATACTATATTTAGTAACAAAAAATTTATGAGATTCTTTTTCCAACTGATTTAACTAATAAAGATTAGCAACTATAAATTATAATAAACATGTACTAATCTAATTTAGTAATACTATGTTAGCAAGTGTACTTTAGAACTTCAATTATATTTTATATGATCTAAAAATTCAGTGCACAAATCAGCAATAAGTTTCAATCTATTCTTGTTGATCGCATCATTAATAATAATGTTAGTACATTTTACTAGCATAAATTTTTCGAATGTCAAAGCACTAGAATTTGGTAGGAGGAATAGAATTAAATTAAATGATAAACAAAAATACTAACGATATAGATCAGCATCATCAAGATCTTATGAACAAAGCAGCCGGATCTGTGATAAGCAAATATATTTTTCAAATTAAAAATAAAATTAATCCTACAAAACCAAGACCAACAAAAGAAGATTTTTATGAATTAATTAAAGATATAGCATCGAATGATAAGGAATTCCAAAAATTTACATTTGACACTTACAAGATTCGTATTTGTTATAATAAAGAGAAAGATAGTTTTAACTTAGAATATTATAGTTAATTAATTAGGTTTGTTAGGATTATCAATTAACCTTATATAAGCAACCAGAATCCTAACAAAGTATTTTTTGCAAACTCAAATTATGCTCTTATCAGTTATTGATTTACAACAAGTCCTCAAGGTATACAAGGTCCAATTGGTCCTAATGGAACACAGGGTAAATCAAGTCAACCAGGTCCGAATATAATAAATGGAACTAATTTGTATTATAATATTGGAAACAATACTGGTTTAGCCTTTCAAGGCGTATCGGAGGCGCTAGATAGTGGTGATATTGTAATATGTGGAAATTATTATGTAAATGGTTCTACTTTTCCAGGCAGCTATTTGGTTACTTTTGATGGAAAGGTAGGTACAGATACTTATAGAACAGAAATATGAGGTTAGTCATTAGGAGTACTAATTGAGTTCCAAACTAGCGTATTGTGCTTTGACAATCCATTATTGAGCTAGAATTTATACCTCTATCATTTCTTTTTTATTTCATGTGATTAATTAATTAATTAATTAATTTTATCACTTTATAGATATAATATTATATTTATACATATATTCAAAAAAAGTAAACAATGAGATCAAGAAATCAATATATGAACTATCTCAATAACTATTGTACCTTCAAACAAATTTTGGCAAATATCCTTTTACAAAAGTCATAGCCTGGATAATGTGGTAGTATGCCAATTCACCCTACTACTGTTACTGCTACAAATTCAGGCTATCACAATTTATTATTACTAGTAATCGATTAACTAAGTTCACCGATTTTTAAATATCCTACAACGATAAATACATTGCACTATTCTTTTCTCCAAGAGGGTCAGAATAGTCATAGTCAATAACCAATGCCTGATTTGTATTGATCCATCTATTTAGGCTATGACTATTCTGGCTCAGTAGAATCCATTTAATAATAATTAAATTTAACATCCTATGAAGATTGTATGTAATACATCTGAACGTCAATTCTCTGTTCTGCATTCGTATTAATCTGGATGATATATGTTCTCCAAACA
>JANWKP010000280.1 GCA_025451315.1 Nitrososphaerales archaeon
AAAATAAATTAATTTCCTTTTTTCAAGAAATGAAAGATGATAAAATTTTGATAACCGTTGATATAATGAAGGAATTGAAAAAGGGTAACCTCGAAAATATTACCTCATTAAAAGATATTGGAATCTTACTGAATTTCAAATATAAGAACAAGTCTTTTAACGGGAAGAAAATGAGGGTATTGGAAGGAAAAATAGACAATCTAGTAAGCTTTTTAGAGGCTGAAATAAGATGATATTTTTTTAATAGGATCTTATATTTTTATTTTATATTTAAAGATCAATCAAACATTTAGATTGATAGACATTTTCAATAATACTGTCTGTGTCCTTTTTTTGATTTCATTTGATAACTTGTCTAGATAACGGACTAGAGTCAATCAATCAATTGAAAAATCCTAGAAAAAATGGAACATTTAGAACATTTCTATATATGTGTAGTTATATTATTTTAAAAATACTTTAGTGTATATATGTACAATGTTCCAAATGTTCCAAATGTTCCAAATGTTCCACTTAGAATAATGATACATAATGAAAAATAAATTCGCCTTTTAGCTTTTTGTCCTTATTATTTAAATTCCTTGAGTAGTTCTGTGAACTTTGGATTATCTTTTATTTTGTCAAAACCTTTATCTTCTAATGCATTATAACCATAATTCTTGTCTAAAGTTATTGCGTGATTCAAATCGGATAGTGATTCATCTGTTTTATTTTCATTAGCATAATATAATGCTCTGTTGTACCAAGCATTTGCGTATTCATTATCCAAGCTTATTGCTCTAGTCGCCATATCAATTGCTCCACTGATGTTTCCAAGTTTGTAAAAGGCATGACCCTTATCGTTCATTACACCAGAATCATTTGGATCTATTTCCAAGGCTTTATCATAATACTTTATAGCCTCTGTATAGTTGCCTAAACCCCCTAAAGATAAACCTTTGAAGATTAATGCTAGAGTATCATTTGGATCTATTTCCAAGGCTTTATCATAAATCTTTATAGCCTCTGTATAGTTGCCTAAATCCTGTAGAGCATTACCTTTGTCATACAGCGCATAGGTATAATTTGGATCTATTTCCAAGGCTTTATCATAAATCTTTATAGCTTCAGTATAATTGCCTAAAGATAACAGAGCATTACCTTTCTTATCTAATACATTAGTATCATTTGGATCTATTTCCAAGGCTTTATCAAAAAACTTTATAGCTTCAGTATAGTTCCCAAAATATAACAGAGCATTACCTTTGTTATTTAAAGCAAGAATGTCACTTGGATCTATTTCCAAGGCTTTATCATAATACTTTATAGCCTCTGTATAGTTGCCTAAATCCTTTAGAGCGGCACCTTTGTTATTCAGTGCATATGTATAATTCGGATCTATCTCCAAGATTTTATCAGCAAACTCTATAGCTTCAGTATAATTACCTAAACTAAGGTAAGATGCAGCTTTAACGTTCAGACTATCAACATAATTTGGATATTTCTCCAAGATTTTATCAGCAAACTCTATAGCTTCAGTATAATTACCTAAATTATATAAAAGAAGACCTTTGTTTTCTAATGCGTATTCATCATCAGGGTGCAGCTCCAACATTTTATCATAGGCTTTTATGGCTTCAGCATAATTACCTAAATCATATAAAGTACTAGAGATATTATACAAAGATTTTCTATCATTAGTTTCTGCCAATAGTTTTTCATAATATTCTTTAGGAGACACAATAAAATCAAAAGTGAACTTTATATTGTTGTAAGATGGATCTCTAGCTTCGAATCTAAATTGTGCTTTATCTTGAGCTGGATCTAATGGTTCAAACAATACTACACCATTTTCCTCAATTCCTGCAGGAATTGTTGATACAATTTTTGGGTAATCCACATCATAAGAATTAGTTGTTATAAATTGTGTCTTCCCCTGAATTGCTCTTGAGTTGTAATCATCAAATGTTATATCTTCTGACGGATTGATATTTTCTACAGTTAGGTAGGCTCTCGTGTTCTTGTCTGAAAATTCCACTTTATGTAGTGTTACTTTTATGTTATTTTTTTCTTGAGTCTGATTTATGTTAACTACTTTTCTAGCTGGTTCGATTGATTCAGAGCAATCGATCTTCTTGATAGATTCCGCATTTACTGCTGCTGCAGATAGTGTAGCTCCGAACATATTTTGATATTCAGTTACTGGTTGCGTTACTCCGGTTACCCTTACACAATCATCCTTAGACAATTGCATTGGGGTTGCATAAACTACAATAGTGTTTCTAGTTGTTTCTCCAGCTTGATACATTTGTAGCCCTAGCGTACCACTTGATGGAGGAAGTAAGCTAAGGATTTTACCGGTAAAGTTTACATTTTTGTCAATATATTCAGAAGGATTTGAATAATAGGTTATGGCATCAGTATCTGTTAAAATATCCTCTTGGGCTAATGAATTATGTATAACGAATAATGTCGATATTAGTAAGAATACAATAATAAATCCTATAGAAATAAATATTTTAGATCTCAATATCAGGTATACAAAATACTCTTATGTAACATTTTTGCAACAAGGACATCCAGTTCTATGGTTTCACACTTAAATTCTAATTCCAATATAAGAATGAGGAATTAACTGCTAAAAATAGACAAATTGATAAATGATAGTAGAGGCACTTGCCTGCTAATCATAAAAAATAAGAAAGGTAGAGTCATTAATCCCAAAAATCTAAGGATAAATTTCTATAACACACACGTAAACATTCTTAGCATTTTAGTGTCATTTACAAAATCTCGGTAAAATAAGCACTTATAATATAGTAAACAATAGGTTATGATTCAAAATACTCTCAATTCAATTTTTTGATTGATACTCTTTAGTATTTTGCTGGTACCGTACCAGCAAATCTAATAGATACCCAAATCTTTTAAAGATTAAACCTTCATTAGATAGGATTAGCATAACTTAGATCTTCGCTAAGTTCTTGAATTTTGATAAATACACAATTGGTATAAATATTTTTATTCTTGTCTTTTTTCATTGTAGGGGCTTTTTCACACATATTACAATTTTGATCATCAAAGTCAGCATATACTTAGTTTGGGCAATCAGGACATTTTAAATAATATTTCCATATATACGGTTTCTTATCACTTGTTTTTGAAATATTACCACGCATGCATAAAAGTTTGTTACGTTGATCTACATCGATATTTTTTATCTTTTCTCTTATAGGATAATTTGTTAATCTAACATTAAAGTATTTTTTTGCATCAAAATATTGCAAGTCTTGTTGTTTATCTATTGAATTAAGAACATCTTTAAAATTAGAAATAAAATCAATTGGGTTATCTAATAGATAATCTGAAAGCTGATCGCTAAATCCTATTATATGGTTGTAATCTAGTATTATGCTTTTTTTCTTTTCTTGAATAATGTTTTTGATTTGATTAAAATACAGACCGTTGTGATAAGTCAATATGAAATCTTCCATTATATTGAGATATGGGTTTTTTTCTTTTGGTTGTATTTTTTGAGTTAATTTTTCTTGTTCTTGTTTTTCTTTCGAGCTATCGAGCTGTTTTGCAAATTCACCGAAATCGTCTATACCGAATTCATTATCGTTACTATCTGATCGACTACTATTGTCTAAATTCAATAGTATTCTATGATATAAGGCTTATTTAATCATTAGTATTATAATGATCTTTTTTACTAGTAAAACATACTACTTTAGTTTATATACCACCGTATATAAACTAGTCATTTTTATGCGGTCACTCGCGACCGAACTTTGTACAAAACATTGACTTTGTTACCCTTGTAAGTTATACTAAAAATAATGATACTAAACTAAGCTACGTTATCACAATACTAAAATGATCACGGGCTACCTTCAACGGCACTGGTTCAGTAGCTACAGATTGAGGTGTAACAGGATAATAATATTCATATAAAAAGCAATCCATGATCGGCGATGACGACGCTGTTCTTTGTGCTGTATGGATCTTCAAATACAATACTCCTGTTGGTATTACTGTCTTATGTATGTATGTTTGAATATTTGCATCCGGTACATTATGAATTGGTTTTCTTGTTCCGCTTGTTGTATTAACATAGATCGAACCTCTTGCTCTACCTGTGGGTTCACTTAATTAAAGAAAGCAGAACCTTTCTTTCATATCTCTTTTGACCATAACCACTTGCTGACTGAGGAATTTATGATTCTAAATTGTCACCTATCTCGTTTACGCGAGCATTATTGATGTTTATGTTGTTCAAAATATTTTTTATCTCATTGTACGAATCAGATAGAGAAACAATATTTTCTTTGATTTTTAATTCTGACTTGTCTAGATTCTTCAGAATTTCATCTCTTGTTGGAAAATAAGTCAAGAAGTTTTTAATTATATTAAAAACAGTAACAAAGTCATTTATTAATATTTCAAATTGGTTCTCTAATTGTTGTACGTCCAGACATAGGTGACATTATAGCTTACAGACATGGGTTACACTTTTGTTGTCAGGAAGTATAACCACAAGAAATTAGAAATTAATGAAAAGTTTTATCTAATACACCACAAGGAATGGACGGGTTAAACTGTATCTAATATTTGTAAAAAATACTCTCCAAAGAGATGGGTCGTATACCAATTAACATAATTACATGAACCATGATTCTAGGTCATTCTTAGTTTTCTCCAAATGTTTTTAGCTATGGTGGTTCCACTATCATCCTGTATAGTGTTTGACTATTACCAACAGGACATCATTTGAAAGGGTTTACAGGGCTCAAAAGGATGCAAGGACAAAGGAAAGGATGCTGCTTGTTCTTAACGTTGGATATTACGATAAGGTCGCAGCCCATGTGGCCAGAGAGATTCACAAAAGTAAGGGCTGGTCTTCTCAGTGGTTGAAAAGGTATAGAGAAAAAGGGCCAGAAGGATTGCAGGACAAGATAAGGGGTGGCATACATCCAAAGGTTTCCAGACAGGTAGAATAGAATACCGGATAAAAAGTATCTTGAAGGAGAGCAACCAGGGCTGGAGCACAAAGCAGGTTGAAGAGTTGATAAAAAAGGAAAGTGGGATGAGGTATCACCATAATCACATTTATCGCATTGTTAGAAAATGGGGTTTTAAACAGAAAGTACCGAGGAAGATAATGTAAACACCGCTTCAAAGGAAGAGAAAGAAGATTTCAAAAAAAGACCAGCGAGATACTTGTGGGTACTCGATACCAAAAGAAAGGGTTTACCATAGTATCTACAGATGAATCTTTATTTTTTTATGATTCTCTTGTTAGTAGAGTCTTGATTGAAGAAAGTAAAAGACCAGTTGTCAGTATCACATGTTCACTCAAGCATTCATGTCTG
>JANWKP010000281.1 GCA_025451315.1 Nitrososphaerales archaeon
ACAATCAATTGTTACTGAAACAGGTGAATGTATTGGTATCCCAATTGTGTATGATAGAAAGACAGGCGACAACATAACCAAATTAGACATAGTAAAGGCGAAGAACTACAAAACAGTTCATAATACCGATCACTGTATTGTTGTGACTGAAAAGGGTATCAAAGACAATCGCCTCACAGAAGAAAGAGAAGGTGTTCTGCTAGTCCATCCAAGTATAGTGATTGATATAGCAAAACGCATTCGTAGCTTCATAATCGAGTCTTCAAAACAAACAAAAAACAACACAGATCGAGATTCAAAGCAGTCAAAGATATACGAGTATCTTACTAGTCAAGAATATGATCGGGACTCGAAAGCAAAATTAGAAACGAAATCAAAACTGGACGAGCTACAAAGGAAAGAAGAGGATTACCATAGGTCAATGTGGAACCGGAGGAAAGAGTTCGTTGACAAATGGTTCGAACTCGATCACAAACACGAGAGGATAATTATTGATATAACACAAATCGATGCCACCCCAAATTCTTTTTAACTTTTAGCTCACCTTCTTGCCTTCGTACCATCATAATCTATACTGCAATGATTAGTTGGTCTTCAAAGAAATATGAAATTAATTACTACTCTGCTACTTACTGAAAATCCTCACCCGAAAAGTCGCAAATCTGAATCTGGTCTGGGTCTTCGTGTTCCATGTCAGCCAAACTTAAGAAGATTCTTTTTCCCCTATGATATGCTACCAGCTCAGTAGTTTGATGAGAACCTTGTGACTCCATCATCTCGCACCCGCTTCGGCTTGCACATCGTTCATTCTGTTCCTTCTCAATTCCATCCACCATTTCTTATCTTTAGTCTTACCGTACAAAGTCCGATCAAAGCCGAAAATTCCCAATGTCGTCTCAGCAGCATCCAATAACATCTCTTTGTAATTTTCTTTGTCATACTCCAAGCCAGAATTGTTAGACATGTCTCCTGCTGTAACGACTCTATTGAGCGGATTTTGGTGCTGAGAGTCAGTGTAAATATACTTTATAACCTCACCTCGAGAGAATGATTTACCATTAGTAGTGCTTATTTTGAATGGCAGCGGAGTAGAAGCTACCTCAAACCGACTAATTCTTTGAATTTTGCATTATCTCTAATGGAATCAAAATCTTTGTCAGTTTTTGCAGACTCCAAGTATGCCTCCAAGTTTGACTTATCAAGTCTAATCGCTTCTTCCAAATTGTTCAGAGCCTCATTTATCTCTCCTTTCTTTACCAGGAGAAAAGATCTGTCCCACCACGCATCTGCATCGGAAGAGTCGAGCTCTATTGCATTAGAGAGACATTGTATTGCTTCATCTATTTTGTTCAATTTAAATAATGCATAGCCTTTGTTGTCCCATAAGAGTAAATGATTCGGATCTATCTCCAGAGCTTTATCTAACCATTCTATAGCTTCTTGATATTTCCCTAACTCATTAAGAGCTCTGCCTTTGTTACTCAAAGCATCAAAATAATTTGGATCTATCTTCAGAACTTTATCAAACCACTCGATAGATTCTTTATATTTTCCCCATTCAAAGAGAACTAAGCCTTTGTTACTCAAAGCATCAAAATAATTTGGATCTATCTTGAGAGCTTCATCATAGCATTCTATAGCTTCTGCATATCCATATTCATGTAGATCATATAGAAATTTACCTCTCTCAACACAAGAAGCAGCAATAATAGCGGCAGCAATCGGATTAATCTTCAGTATTTTATCAAAGCATTCCATAGCTTCTTGATGTTTATCCAATTTATCAAGAGTTGTACCTTTGTTGTACAAAGCATCAACATACCCTGGATCTATCTTCAGTGCTTTATCATAACACTCTATAGCTTCTTGATATCGACCTAGATTATCAAGAGCTGTACCTTTGTTGTACAAAGCTAAAACAGCATCTGGTTTTATCTTTAGAGCCTTATCATACAACTCTATAGCTTCTTGATATTTACCTAAATTGCTAAGAGTATTACCTTTGTTGTACAAAGCATTTACATAATTTGGATCTAACTTTAGAGCCTTATCATACAACTCTATAGCTTCTTGATGTTGGAGCAGTTTGTCATAGGTTATAGCTACTACTGTATAAAGCCAAATGAAGTCACGAAAATGATCTTGAATAATGGGTAAGATTGAATTAATTATATCAATAGATACAAATTCTTTAGAAGCAATCGTTGCATACAGTGTATACATGATTAATCTAATGGTATTTTCGTCGCAATGTTTACAAATTGATAGTACCGCACATGTAAGCTCATCTTTCATTACTTTGATCAGATTCTTGTTACTAAATCCAAAAATGTATGATAGTAGTTCTAAATCCCACCTTGGGTGTAATGTCTTCCAAGTTCCATCAGAGCTATAATATAGTATAGCTCTGTCAAGATCATTTGCATATGTTGTGAGTTCCATTTTATCCAGTACCTCATCTGTCACTTGAAGAGTTGAAATATGGAATAATGAACATATAATTACTGTGCAAATTCTATTGCGATCAGGTTTCTCTCTGTTGGCATCGGCTAAGAGATATCTGCCGTAACGATCCTCTACATCCTCTCTTAATCCTTTGCCAACTACAGCGAATTTGACCATGATAGGATGACCTCCTGTATCCTCAAAGATTTCTTTTGCATTCTCTTCAATTGACTTTTGTTTTCTTTTTTCTGGCAAATACTCCTCATATTTTTTTATGAAATCTTTAATTTCAGTTTCAGTGAATGGTTTTATATCATAACTATAATTAGGTGCATTAACAAAGAGAGATTCGATCGCATGCCTGTACTTGTCTTCAATGGTAAATTTCTCCTTTTCTAATAGGGAGTTATATTCTGGCTGTCTTGCAGATAAGAGGAATATTACATTCTCTTTCTTATTAAAGGATCGAAGAAGATTTAGTATATGAAATACAGAAGCCATCTTTTTGTCATGTACATTATCTACTGCAACTAGTACCTTGTTTCCACCTCTTATTAGATCTCGAATAAACTCAGCAATATTATCAGGTTCTCTTGGTTCCTCATTTCCTTCACTGTAAAGAACTTTGTATCCCTTGTCAAAGTAATAACAAACCATCTCCATCAGTAATGTACTTTTTGAAGTGCCAGATTCACCAAGTAGTAACAATCGCTGTTGTTTTTCTAATCCTTCTGTAATCTCATCTAGCACACTCTCTCGTCTGTACTCTCTCTTGTAATAGATTGATTCAGGAGTAAAGTTAAAACCGTTCTTCCAGTCTTCAAAGTTTGGATCTGTATCACTGTTTTCTTGAAAATAATTGGGACTTAGAAGTGTTAGTCCATAGCCTCGTGCTTCGTTAATAACAACAGAAATATTTTTTCCGATTATGTTTCCGCTGCCGTCAACTCCAACACCTATAATATCTCCCTTATCCGCTCTAATTTCAGGTATTTTTGACATTTTGATTTATTATTATTATTTATGACATGTGCAAGTCCTAATCCAAAGCAGCCTGCATTCCCTCCACTATTGGTTGTAGTCCATCTTCAATCTGTTTACTAAATCCTGCTGTCAGTGGAGTGAATAGAGCCAAAGTGGCGGCAGTCTTTGGAAGAGCCTTAATGGTATATTTAGCAAATACCTTAAACTTTTCTTTCCATGTTTTCTTCTTCTCTTCTGGCGGTTGTTCATTAGGCTTCAGTCCTTCTGTCTCTTTTGCAAGATCTTCGAGGCTTTTTTGAATTTCAACAACCTGTTCTGGTTTAACATCTTTTGATTGTTTTAGTTGGTTATTGAGGGATTCAGTGACTTGTTTAAATGCACTGGCGTATTCTTCATCGAGTTTTGATAGAATCTGTTGGTTAATTGTTATTTCGTTAATCTCAGTATTCGTCTGAGAAACATTCATGTTTTTACCTATGATGTTTTTGTCTCCTGTCACATTTACACCGATAACATCTCCGCCAGCATGGATGGATGTGCCTGTGTTTCCACCTTCCTTGTCAGCTTCTTGCACAGACATTGTTATTTGAGGCAGTGTATTTAAGATGATTGATTATTTATTGGTGTATCAAATTGCTCAGAAATCTACTCAATCTCCAATCAACTTCTTAAACCTTTCATCATTTCTGATGGAATCAAAGTCTTTATCAGTTTTTGCAAAGTCTATTTTTGCAAAGTCTCTATAGTTCTTGTCAAGTCTAATCGCTTCTTCCAAATTTTTAAGAACTTCATTTATCTCTCCTTTCTTTACCATATAGTAACACCTGTTGTACCAGGCATTCGCATAGGACGGGTTAAGCTTTATTGCTTTATCGAAACATTGTATAGCCTCTTCCAATCTATTTAGTTTCGATAATCCGAAGCCTTTGTTACCTAAAGCTATAACATGATTTGAATCTATCTTCAGAGCTTTATCATACCACTCTATAGCTTCTTGATATTTACCTTGATTATCGAGAGATGAACCTTTGCCGTTTAAAGCATAAATATCACTTGGATCTATCTCGAGTAACTTATCAAATACTTCTATAGCTTCTTGATATTTACCTAGACAATTAAGAGCTAGACCTTTGTTGGACAAAGCAGTAACACCAATATGATTCATTCTCAGTGCTTCATCGCATTCAAATAACATCTCATCGTACATCTTCAAGTTGTAATAAGCAACGGGTTTGGTGTATGCGTGTATTTTATACATAGCACCTTTGTCATTTGCTATGTAATTTGGAATTCTAACCAACCCATCAAGTATATTAATTGGAATTCGACCTTCGCCTGCCATATCATATAATGCTAAGATTACTGAAATTGAAATTTCTTTATCTCCCAAATCAAATATCGATGAACATGCATCTGAGAGTTGTGTTTTTCTATCATCAATTTCATCTTCATCGTGAATCGAAAATAAGTAAGAAAATAATTCCATATCCCATCTTGGATGAATAGTAATCCATGTGCCATCTTCTCTTCTACGTAAGATACCAATTATTGCTTTGGCATATTTTCTCATTTTCATATCGTCAACAATTTTGTCTGTTATAGGATTGTTCGAGATTGAATATAGTGAACAAATCAACATGGTTTTAATATTTTCTGATATTGTTTTCTTGGTTTCAGAATCGAATAAATAAAATTTGTATCTATTTTCTACATCTTCTCTAAGACCTTTACCTAGCAGAAAGAATTTCACCATTATAGGATGTCCAGCTGTTTCATTGAAAATGTCTACGTAATTTTTGGGAGTAGACTTATCAGCATTGTATTTTGACTTGTAGAAGGTGAAAAATTGTTCAACTTCTTCAGCATTCTTAAAATACGGTACTGGATACTTGATATCAGGTGTTTCATTAAACTTTTTTAACGCAAATCTATCTTGATCTTCCAGCTCAAGTAGTCTTTTAGTTACAAGAGTATCATATTCCGGAAGTCTAGCTGTTACTACAAAAAGAAGATCCTTACTTTTGTCAATGAAAGATAACTGATTAATAACATAGAATATAGTAGACATTTTCCTGTCATGCGCATTATCAATTGCAATCAACAATTTGTTCTTGCCTTTCACCAGGCTCTCAATATACTGTACTATATCACTAGGTTGTGCAAGTTGAGTACTACCTATGTTGTGCAACACTCTATATCCGTCTCTAAAGTAGTCGCACATAACCTCCATTAATACAGTTGATTTAGATGTACCTGATTCCCCTAATATCAATAATTTATTGTTAGCTTCAAGCTTTTGCTTTATTTCATCTGTTACATTCTTTCTTCTAAACTCATATTCATAGTAAATCGAAGGAAGTTCAAATGCGTAACCCTTCTTCCAATTTTCAAAGTCATCTTTCACATTCTTGCGGCGTTCAAAATAG
Source organism: Nitrososphaerales archaeon (assembly GCA_025451315.1). GTDB lineage: Archaea > Thermoproteota > Nitrososphaeria > Nitrososphaerales > Nitrososphaeraceae > TH1177. The sequence continues at coordinate 5,856 of JANWKP010000281.1, forward strand.
TCTGGCTCAAGTAATGTTAATCCAGTCGGCTTAATTTCCTGATTAATTACACTAATGTTCTTACCTATGATATTGTTGTTTCCTCTAACCCAATATCCTATTTGATCTCCACCAATATTCTGAGGCTCAGTTGGAGGGGAAGTCCTGCCATTTTTGTCTTCCATCTCAGATTCTATCTATTTTTTCTATGCTTATAATGGCTATATAACAAGATCTGAGATAATTAGGCTTGTTGTGGGGAATTTAGACAGTCAGGTTCCCTCACTCCCTGTAGCCGCCTTCCGTTTTTATAAGCCACAATTTTTATCAAAATTAACTTGAAATTCCAAGCTCAATACCTAGAACTGCCAACGTTCAAAACAGCACTCGAATATCGTGATACTTTTGCTTTTGGCATTGATAAATTAGATTCAAAACTACAATTGCATCTAGATGACATGATTGGGATATTTGGTGATACTAGATACACCAATGCATTATCAACTAGACTAGTGGTTAGGTCATTGTTGCCACGCAACCATGGCGGTGTTGATGCGGAAAATGTAATAGTAATAGATGCAGACAACTCATCTAGTCCCTATCTGTATGTTGATATTGGAAGACAGTATGGGATGCATCATAGGAACTTATTGCATAAGGTACTGGTTAGCAGACAATTCACGATATATCAGTTGACAAATACTATACTTTACGACCTGCCAAAGCGAATACAATTACACAAACCAAAACTAATAGTCATTTCTGGCTTGTTAGATCAATTCTATCAAGATCCCTACATTCGTACTGCTGAAGTGGAAAGTTTAGTATCGCAAATAGTAACGGCATTACATAAAATTAATGATGTATTCATAATCTTGACTTCACGTTTCACAGATAACCAAATAGAATTTCCCGCGTTGTCTAGAATTGAAATTCGTACTAAAAGAGAATTTGATGAAACGAAACTAAATCTATCGATTTACAATAATGGTAGACTAAAAAAAGTTTCCATGGCTGAGGCAGAGCTACGAATTGACTAGTTCTGTAACTCAAAGCTATCAAGCATTATCATGAATAGCAGGTCACAATATTATATTATTTACAATTGTAAAACCTCTGCCGTTCATGTTTGTATTTACGACACATACTACGATTCATATATCCTTAATTCTTCCTCTGGTAGCTGCAATGGTTTCCGTGGCTGGAATACATGGTTTCTGGTTGCTGGAATCCGCAGTTGCTCAAAATGCGAGTACGAGTAGCAACATGACCACAGGAACAAATATGACTGCTGGAAATGCGACAATGGCCAATACATCTGGAACTTCAGTGAAAATGCAGATTGAGGGAGGAATTAAAGCCTTACAGAGTGGAGATAAAGAAGGAGCTATGACTCAACTTACCGCTGCACAACAAGCAATATCAGGATCATCGCCAGACGCAATAATGCATTTTAAAGAAGGAATGAAAGCCTTAGAGAGTGGCAATTCTAATGGCGCAATTATGCATTTGCAAGTTGCCGAACAATATCTTGGCTGAGTGAGAAAGCATTCAATTCCTTCCTTTTTTTTAAACGATATTTGGATTCATTGACCTGAATATGGCCAATAATGAATATCTAGGTTATACGGTACTACATTCAAAATCACATGACTAATGGCCATGGGTATTGTTCTTGTGATCTCTTAGCTTTCTATAATTGGCAAATGTTTCTTGACATTTCGAGCATTTCCAGTCTTTTGCTCTAGCCTCTGCAATTGTTGGAAACTCAGAATTGGTACCCATCAATTAATTATGCTGACCTTATTTCCTATAACAATTTCAGGTCTGGCGACACTAGATCTTGATTTTATCACTATGCCAGAATTCTTCGTGTTGCTTTCGCTCTTCTTCCAAACAATATTTTAAATTACAAAAGTGACATTTCAAACCTGGTTTTGGAGGTAGTTTATTTTTCACTTTGATGGCAAGACTCAGAGGAGGGTATGAACTATAAATTTCATTATCATCATCGTCTCGAATATTGAACTCTTTTTGTACAGAAATTTTTGAGTTAATTAAAACAGCGTATTTGTTTGCCAGATAGTAAACAACCCATTGAGACAGAGTATACCGCCAGTCAACGTCGTAGCCTTCCTTATAAGGACACTCGTCGATCATCTTAACTATTGCGTCAGGATTACTCGATGAGTTCACTACGACTGTGGAATTGAATTTTATAGCAAACTCGGTAAGACTGTTATTGCTCCAGAGTTCGATCCGTTCTTGGCTCATTAGCGGTTTTTGTGTCCTATCTAGGCGATATATACCCTCGTTTAATACTCTTTGACATTAATTTTTAAGTGCCGAAGAGACCTATGATTAAGTGACAAAGGCCTTTGATGTTTGGATTATAAGTGATGAAAAAAAGCCTGCCAATAATACGACGATATGGAAGTATATGAAATTTGAACATTTTGAAGACCTTGTAAAAAATCAAACACTGTATTTCATTCCTATAGCCATGCTCCAAACTCTACCAGAGCCAGAAGGTGACAAGAATGAGGGTGTTGAAACAGAAGTGACGCGTAAGGTCAAAGACCAAATAACAGAGCGAAACTTGGCCATAACGCGTTCGATAGCGATAGAGGTGACGTATCCTCCAAATTTTACATGGGATGGTTATGCTGAACGTCTAAAGGCCAGTGAGAAAGAGCTAGATAATTTTGTTTATATATGTTATTTCCACATTAACGAGCACGAAAATAGTGAGATGTGGGGTAGATCAAAGCATAATATTGCTATAAAGTCAACGTATGGCCAGTTAATTAAAAGTCTACAACCCAAAGGTTATGTTGGAATTGATCTAGTAAATTACGTTCAAGAAAAAACTCTGGTTCCTCCAAATCATGGCCTAGATAGATTTCTTAATAAACGTAAGAAATACAAACACGAGCAGGAGCTAAGAATAATTGCCGATTATCGTTTTAGGAAAAATATCGAATGTGTAGATAAAAGTCATCTTGGTGTTAATTTGGAATTTATTAACGAGGTCGTAACGAATGATGATAAGGTAATATTAAGAATTGAAAACCTCTTGAAAGAAAATAACCTAAATGTAAATATCGCAATGTCAACGTTACTTTAACGGGTTCATTAGTAATAGTACTAATGATAAAGGCGGCGTAGGCTTCATTACATTATTTGTCTTATTAATATGGCGAAAAATCAATAATGACATTGTCATAATATCCCCTTTATAATTAAAAACTTAATTCACTATTAATTTACTATCGCTATTAAGGAACAGATTGATTAATGAAGATATCCATTAGTAAGATCTATATAGTACTTCCACGGTAATTACTACTATGACAAACGGACATTGGATCGTCGACTTTAGTAACGTAATCCGTGATGATGGGACAAAATTAAGCGACAACGAAACAGAAGTACATATTAAGGAATACATAGGTACGCTTAAAAAAGATCGGTATATTGTGGATAAATATCAGCAGGGGAAAAGGAAATACGTTATACATGCTCCGAAATTCCTTGAATAGAGATTTGTGATACTACTAAGTCATTTTCTTTAGTCTTGTTTTTAATATTTCAGCATTTTTCTGGTTATCAGTAATCTGTCTCTCAAGTTCTTTTTTATTCAGGATTGCTTTCTCTGCAAGGTCTGTTTTGATTGCTGGCGGCGTGTCATCTTCCAGTGTTTTGCCACTAACTAGAACACTTGGTAAAGAATAATGGCCTACCGAGTCAGCCGCAACTATTTTGTAAAAATAAGTCTTACCTGATTCAAGATCTATGTCGAAGAACTTTGTCAATGGAGTAATGCGAAACGGCTGGGACAATATTAATGGAAAGTTTGGGGTTTCACCTTTGTAGATATAATACAAAATGTCACTAGTCGTATTACTTGCTGGTAGCCATGTTAGTGATATGGCCGTGGCCGTGGACGTAACAGTGATGGCAGTCACTTGTTTGGGACTTGCCGCAGTATTAGGACTCTTTCTCAATATGATTGCATGATTAACCTGTAAAATATCTACACTGTCGAAATCGCTAACAATTTTCAATGTATCAAGCAGAGGCGTTGGGATTTCAACTTTGTTTTTTATCACTTTACGTTTCATATAAAATATGTGTAAGATATGAATATTAGAGTGCTACAAACTGATATTTGTTGTGGTCTTCATTGAATTTGAATGCAAAATGTGATGAGAAATCAGATTTTAGGCTATTCTCAGACTACCTATTACATTATCTTTTTCTAAATTTTATAGTATGATTAAATGTGTTCTCATGAACATCCACATCCTTACTATTTGCCAAATTACGAAAACACTGATTGACATCTTCAATGCTCATTTTATAAGTGCTCATAAGAGTTTCGCGCAACGATTCACTGTTTGTATCACATTGGTCTGATAGTAAAGCATGTGCCTTCATGGTGTTGACATATTCATCCGTCTGTTGATATACGGCAAAATCTTTGTACTGCGAATTGATGTCAGTGAATCTGTCTTTGTTAATTCGTGGGTCTTTAGCTAGTTCTCTACGTTTCATGTTATACTCAAAGTCCTCGGACACGGAGCCGCCGGTCAACCATTCGATAAGTGAGTCATCAATATCTGTCATTGCTGTTTATCCCTTGGGTATTTGGAATGTGCGGCGATTAACGGTACTGGTGTAGCCACGGCCGTCGGTGTGGCAGTGGGTGTGGTAGTTGGTCCAGGTAAGGCTCGCCTGAAATATAGGCTGTCATTTCTCACATTATGGTAAGGCTCACCGAACGTCACATTTACTATTTCTTCATTTTGAACAAACTTCATGAATGCCGAGACATCTTCATTTGAATAGTTATAATGATAGCGCAGTGTATCAACAATTGAATCTAAGGGTGTAGGCTTGTCATAACTTAATAACTGGTCTTTAACTATCGTGTTGTAGATACTTACAATTGATGGATTGGCATGTTTGAATTTATCCCAATCACTATTAGGATTTAATCTAAAGTCTTCCATGATACTAATGATGGTAACCTGTTTTTAAGTCTTGAGGGATTTAGTAGTTCGCACTATGATGGAATATGGCACAATTCAAACGATTATGTATATAAATGAGGTCTTCTTTTATGATCAATGTTACTAAATAATGTGATTTCAACACTTCCCCATACTGAAGTTGCGAATAACAGATAAAGGTGGCGACTACTAATATACTTACCTGCTACGTTCACGGAGTCGGCAAAAAAGCATTTGTTACCAAAACAAGTAATATGTCTGGGGGGAGTGCTTTTTATCGCCGAGAAAATCAAACGATAAAATGGTGATTGGCAATCAACTATATAACACCTAATACTTGAGTTATGACAGTTATCTCCTACATATATTATGACTTGTGGTTTACAAGAAAGTGCAAATAGCAGTTTTGTCCAAGGTTTATCAGGACAAAGTGTTACATGATCATTGAATATATCAGCTTTGAATTTAGTCTCCGTAATTATTGAATCATCTGATAATATGGATGGCAACAGCTATAGTCTGTACGTGAGTAACGATAATAATAGATGGTTTCATTTAAGAGATCATGTTCTTCAAGACATAAATACTAATAATGCGTGGACCCATGATAATAACGGTCCATTTGCTTCTCCGCTATCTTGGAATTTCATCCGCGTTGTTGTGCCTTCCATTGGACCGGATGCCGCAGTTTCCGTAGTAATTTCAGGTAAGTAGGTAGTGTGGTAATAAGTCCAAAGCATAGTACCAAGGGAGTTATCTTTATCTTTAGAAAGTGATAAGATAGAAGCGTGCGATGCAAATATGCGCTGCTCGTAGTATTGCTTAGGGTCTATTAACGATGATAGATACGCTAGCATATGCTTATGATGATGTTTTAACAAATCACGAGTTTAATTATACAAAAGCATGGAATTTGGCAAAAGCACTGGATAGACCGATTGACTGCAGTACAATTTTCTATAATCCGGCTGTTGAAAATCTAGAGACTGCATATGATAATCTAAGTGATACTTATGATATCCTAATCAATATCTACAATAATTATAGTGTTTATGGTACTAGTCCTGATAACTTATCTGAGACGTATTTCCACGACCTTTTCAGTACCCTAGATAGTATGCACCCTAAGCTTCAGGAATTACGTAGCGATATTAGTAATCTCACAGCAGGCAACTTTCAAGTTGGTTTGAATTGTGCTGGCTTCAATATGGCCTATGAGGTATACAAGGGATACGAAGGAGCAAACCGTACTTATCCTAAATAATTACGATTTAACACCATAATTTTGCACAGTATACTATTTATTGAAAAAAAGCTATAAGAGTTACTAAATCTGGATATATTCATTGCTTTATCTACAATATTCTTTAACTATCCCTGTGCTTGTTCTCAAATATGGAGTATATGCATGGCGTAGCAATTGTCCTACTGATGTTCATTTTTTCCTGGAGCGCAATCGGCAACTTTCAAAACGGGTACTCGATTGCACCTTACAGTTCTGGGTATGGTCATGGCTGCTCAGATGCAAAGTTGGCCGGTAAACCGTACTTAAACGCTAATCCCACCCATACACAGGCGTTTATGAACGGATATAATGCAGGATTTTCAGCGTGTAGGCCGAATTCAGGAAACTGGTCGGTTACCTGCAAGGCCATTGAATGGGGACTATTACATCCATGTGCTACATACGTTAATCCTGGTGGAAGTCTTACGTTTGAAGGAAAACGCGCTAAGGATTGTATTAGCAGCGGTGGATTCCTTTCTATGGCCGGATTAGTTTCATCATTACCTCCAGGAGTGATTATCGCGGTTCTAGAACCCGCATCCAAGTTACCCATCTATGATTGCGACAACATCGTCAATTGGCAGGTAATTAAGACTGCTAGCAATGCTGCAGGATTTTTGAAGATACTTGGTATAGGCTAAATGTCTATCAACCGCCAACGATATGAAATAATCTGGAAAAATTAGCGAAGTGGGTTTCTGAAAGTAATTAATAGGGAAGTGCATATACTTTCCTAAAATAAATTTTATAAAATAATATCAATTAAATAAATTTTATAACGTTATCATTAAAAGAATCTAATAACTCTAAAATCAGGCTTTATTGAAAAATATAGAAGTGGTACGGCCGAAATCGACCTTTCAGACCTTAAGAGCTCAAATTCTGTCAAACGCTATTTATTTTTCCCTATTATTCAAAATGGAGTTCTCGTAATGATAACGAGAATAAGATGTAATAATTAATACAGAAGTGATACCAATGATATAGATATCACAAGAAAGAATGATGACTTCCCTATTAAATTATTTTAGAAAGCCACTTCTCTATTTTTCAAAACAATAAGGACTGATGAAATAAGGAACCACTATAGTACCACTACTATACTACTACTACTACTAGTACTACACACTTCCCTATTTGTAACGGCCACGGGACTGTCACTGTCACACGACAGTACTGTCGCTGTCGTGTGGCCGTTACATTCCTCATTTTGGCACTCTCACTTCCGCATTTTTCGGGAGTACAGTTGCCTAATTTTCCGTTCACGTGACGGTCACGTTGTAATAAGCCATATTTCAGTGCTGGTTACTTTAACTACTTTAACTATAGAGGTGTTTTGTACT
>JANWKP010000282.1 GCA_025451315.1 Nitrososphaerales archaeon
ATAAAGGAGACAAGGTAGAAGTATGGGGAGCTTGGGTTATAGATAAACCAAAAGGATGGAATGAAATTCATCCCGCATGGAAAGTCATAGTAACTTAGACAAAATAAAAACTAACCATTATTTAATTTTTCTAATATGTTCTTTGATATAACTAATTAAAATAATTTACAAATTTCCTATGATGCCTATATAAATTAAAATACAATCTCTTAGAAAATAGAAAGACGACACCTATTATTAGTTGTGATAATAAATTGATATCCACAATATTATACGTTATAAAATATCATTGAACCCTATTAGTATACGGGCTCGGAGGGCTTCGAGTTCTCATTATAGCAGGGTTCGGTAACATAATAGATAAAGTTTTCGTATAAAGTCAGATTGAAATATAGAATCTTTAGTTTCTTTATTAAATTGAGTACAGAATGAATACTGATAATCAGCAAATTCCACTATTGTGATTTTTGCTTGATCTTTACCTAATGCAGACACATTCTCTTGCTTCTTTCAAATCCTTCCATCCATCATATCCCAATTTCCTGATAAGTAGTACTTCATCTCTTCTTAATGGACAGCCTTTTGATATGACTGACGCATTTTTTCTAATCTTTATTGCCGGTTCTGCATTAATCTTGTCAAGTATGTAAGTTATTTCTTTGTTATCATATGCTTTGTCTCCGTACACTTTGTCTATATCATATTTACTGGCTACTTCCTTCACCATAGGACAGTAGTCTTTTTTTGTTCATGATTGCGCTTCCGCCAAATGATATTATCAGATTAAACACAAGGGCAATGACTGCAACATACAATGAACCAAAAGTTGTATGGAATAACGATGATGTAAGTGCTCCAAAGTTGTTTGTATACTCGACCATATAAATCCCTGAAAATATTCCAACAAGTAAACCCACAATAAGTGGTTCTTTTCTTAATGATGATTTGACATATAGACCAAAAAACACTGCAGGTAGAATTTGTACAATTAGTATTCCTCCCAAAAGTTGTAGAGATATTGCATAAGTAGCTGGCACTATAAAGACAAAACCAAGTGCAACAAACTTGAACGCCGTTGATGAAATCTTTGTTATTCTAATTTCAGAACTTGCAGGCATGTTTGGTTTGATCTCTTTTATGATATTTCTTGTAAGCAGGCTTGCCTGGGACATTGCCATAATTGCTGCAGGTACCAGACCACCTACGAATATACCAAGGAGAGCTATTCCTGAAAACCATCCCGGCATTGTATATAAAATCAAAGACGGAACAACAAGTATACCGCGTGAGCTTTCGGGAAAATGTGAAAGGAAATTCATTGCAGATGGTACAGCGTATACAAGAATTCCCATAAGTGCCATAATAGCAAGCCCAACGCCATAAAGCGGTAGCAATGCCGTACTGGTTCTAAGCTTTTGTGCGCTCTCTGAGCTTAAAACACCGTTTATGGCATGAGGATAAAGATAGAGCGCAAGGGCGCTGCCCAAAACCAGAGTCGTATAGCCGGGAACAAGCGATTCAGACACTGTAATATAGGTTTGGTTTTTTACATTCTTGAAGGCAGTAGCAAAACCACCACCTCCACCAATGCTTAGAGGAACTACAACTATCAGAGCAATGACAGTTATCCAGATCAGTATATCCTTAAAGACTGCAGTGAGAGTTGCTCCACGTAGTCCGCTAGTATAGGTAAAGGCAGCCAATATTACAAATGCGATTAAAAGCGATATTTCTTCGACTGTATTAGAGTTTGCTGTACCTGAAAGCATTACAGTAAGAACTGATTTCATTCCTACTATCTGTAACGCAATGTATGGCAGTAATGATATGATTCCTGTCATTGCAATTAGAATAGATAGAATTTTGCTGCTAAACCTGTCTTTTACAAAATCAGATGCAGTGATATATCCTTTTTCTCTGGATAACGACCAAAGCCTTGGCATTGTGACAAGAGCAACGCCAAATGTCAACCCAACATAAGGGATTGCAAAAAAGTAAAGCGAGCCTTTGGCAAAAACTCCTGATGGAATTGCAACAAAGGTGTAGGCCGTATAAATGTCAGCACCAATTAAAAAAAAGACAAGTGCGGTACCAAGCCTTCTTCCTGCCAAAGACCATTCATGTACATGATTTAAGTCACCTCTACGCCAATATTTTCCGTAAAATCCAAGAACTATAAACAGAACAAAAAGACCAACAAATGGAATTGTGCCATCAAATCCAATCATTTTTGTAAGAATCTCCTCCTCTTCCTTCTCCAGCCCCTCCGCGCATTAAATATGCAAATCCCAAATAAAACCCAGAGCAACATACAAGCCATAATGTCTGAAACCAGTAAAAGAAGGGCATTCCAAAAAGTTCTGGCATGTTTCTATTGTAAAGAGAAACTGAGAGATTAACTATAGATGGTATTAAAATCAAAAGAGCTAGGATAACGTATCGTCTTTTGTTTTTCACTATTTCGTTAAATTAAAAACATAAGTTAAAAGCATTGACGAGATAATTTCTATAATAGACCTTTTGAATACATGTAAAAGTCTTTTACTGTTTCTATTCTCTTATCCAACTAGCAAACCCCTTGTTGTGCGTGACCTTTCTACGGTAAGGTCTTTTGTGTTGAAGGGGGATTTGTGTTAGCTGCTGTATATGTGAGCTATTACGAGCTCTGATAGATGTTGCAGCTTTCTGGCTGGTTGGTTGGTTACTGATAGTAATAGTATCACAATAAAAAAAAGAGGTGAAAATGAGAATAACAGAAAAAATAATAGAATGAAAAAAAGATGATTACTATATACATTGCAGTAGACATAGGAAAGAGAAATTGCGTTGTATGTATAACTGATAAAGATGGTTCAATATTAGAGGAAACAAAATATGAAAACACATTACAGGAAGCATGTTTGCTTCTCATTTGAATAAAAAGTATAGCAACAGAAAGTGTCATGCAGTTTGTGAATCAATAAACTTCTTGCAAGTGCAAAATTTTGACAAGACGCAACAATATTGTCATTTTTTAACAATCTAAAAATTGCAATAGATAATCCCGTTACAAATGATCCTACTGGATATTATTCAACAGATCTTGTTAAAGAGATAATGGATGAAAAAGAATCCTCACCAAGACTATTTGTTATAAACCTTTCGGGAGCAGACATCGCAAGAACGTTTTGTTCAGAAATAATTAATAGGATATTCAGGTACAGGAAGAATAGCTTTACTCTCAATCCAAAAATAATATTTGTCTTTGACGAGGCACAAGAATTTATTCCTTATGAAAAAAAGAAAAAAGAGAAGAAATAATAATATACAAAATCTGTATTGAGAATCTAAGAAATTTATAAATATCCTTTTTATCAATTTTGTCATACTCTTATAGGCAAACCATCCAATAATAATACACAGCCATTGTCATAGTCTGGTAGACCTACTACGCTGCTAGTCAACTATATCATCAGTTATGCAAGGTAAAAATACCCATTCTCCGAGATAATATGATAAATTGAGAAAATTATGATTTTTAGTAATGTAACAATGTGCTAGATATATTTAGTGCTGTTTTCGATACGAGTGCGGAGGTGTGTGAGCTGATTTCGACACGATTTTGTAGTTCAAAAGAAGTAATTCAATTACAGAGGAAATATGTTATGGAATTTAAAATGAGTTAAGTATGTTGAATTATTTATATTACTTTATAGAATAGTTTCTAATCAAATAATTATTTGAATTTCTATTTAATATACAATACTATTCAGGAAGATCTGTATCTTTATGTAATGCTTTATACACACCTGCTGCAATAATTCCTCCAAAGATTGGCGCAACCCAATAAAGCCAATTAAAGTCAAAATTTCCAGTCATTAAAGCAGGACCAAATGACCTTGCCGGATTAAGGGAGCCGCCAGTTATAGATCCACCAAATATTACATTAAATCCAAGTGTAAAACCTATTGCAACTCCTGCTAATGGTGCAGTTTTGAAATTTTTAGAAGTAGTAGTAGCCATTACTACATATACTAAAGTAAATGTCATAACTGTTTCCAGAATAAATGCTCTCATAACGTTATTCTCTGATGGTAAGGTTACACTTGCTGACATTGCAGAACCAAACATTGCATATACTACAGCAGCACCTATTACTCCTCCGATTAATTGACATATTATATATAATGTTGCTTCTTTTCCTCCTATTTTTCTTGCTACTAATAGTCCTATTGTAACAGCAGGGTTAACTTGAGCACCTGATCGATATCCAATAGCATATATTATTGCTGTTAATGCCAATGCATGCACTAATCCAATTCCTATTACTCCTAATTGACCACTATCAGAATAAACTGTGGCAGCAGAAGCAATAACATAAACTAAAATAAATGTCCCTACAATTTCTACTAAATATTTATGTTTTATATTAGACTTTATTGTATCACTTTTATTATTATCATTTGATATATTCTTTTGATATATCATCATTCATAAATGGTCATTTTGCTTACTCTTAATAAATATTGATACAAACATATTATGATTATTCATAAACAAATAATACAAGATAATGAAACAAGATAGATAAATTTACTCTTGATATGTTTACATTTAGGAGAATCATATACTATTCTTCATTATACAAATCATTAGAAAAAAACTTTAGTTAATTAAATGAGACAAAAAAAAATATAGAAATTAATATTGACTAGATTGTTGTTGTTGTCTTGATAGATCTTTTAATCCTTGAAATAATTCTTCTTTGTCAAGACCGTCGCTCATATCAATTCTAGTATTTTGCTTTATATTATCCAAAATAACATCAGCAAAATTGTCTAACTTGTCTATATCTTTTATACCTGTTATTTCTGATAATTGTTTTATCAAATCATAACGATTTACATTATCTTGTGTTGTTTTAAATTTTTGTTTCTCATTGTCGTCAAATTGGTCTGTAACATCTTTTGGTAAAGCAGATAAAAGACCTGAAGCAGACCTTGGAGAAGATTTTTTAAGAAACATTTTGGTTGCGCCATTAACTGCCATACCGGCTACGTTTGGATCTATACCAAAAGATTGTGCCAGCATTCCAATCATGTTTTGCATATTTTACAATAGTCATTGTTATAGATAAATTTTTCCAAAAATCAATATTGTTGAATTTATTATTAATGCTTTAGAACATAAATTGATTGATTTTTAGAAATTTATTATTTATTTTGTATTTGTTTATTTTGTCTAGATGGATGGAGGGATGTATCTTATTCTTCATAAGTTAGGACAAATTCCATGTGTTAACAACTTTATCTATTGCTCCATTATCCATTAAACTATTATCAGAATTTCTAAATCCTATATAGCCTAAATGATTATCACCTACTCCACGGATAGTACATACAAATGGATTAAACGGATTTGGTAAATCACAACCATCTCCGTCATTATCTGCATCTCTTTCATAGATTATTTGATTTTGTACATCGATATTTTCATAATTTGAAGGCATACCTGGAGTAGTCTTACTTAATGGTTTTTGACCTATTGCAATATCGTCTCCTTCATAGAAAGGATAATACTGTGGTTCATACCATTCAAGCGTACCTATTTTTTCTTCTAATACATCATCTTCATAATTATACATATTATAAAAATTTGTTACTTGATTCTGAATGGCATTACCATAATAAGCCTTTATATTATCATTGAATGGTATGTCATTAGTATTTTTTAATACTTCATAATTGTCTACAGCGCCACCCAATAAATTTACTGTCAGGAGTTTAAATTCTGATAGTTTCCATTCATTGTTATTATCAAGACTATCTAGAGCGCTTAAAATTACTCTTGAACCTAAAGAATGCCCTACAAGTCTTATATCTATATTATTATCATAATGTTCTATACAATAATTTTTTAAACCAAGTAAAAACTGAGCAAGTTTTGGACCATTTTCCTTTGCTATTAACTTTGCAATATTCCATCCTTCTCCCTCTATATCTATAGTAGTATCTGAATCCCAACTAAAACCAATAAGTGGATAGTTGTATCCACTATCTCCTAAAGACATATTCAATCTTTCATATATCTCCTCTGCATTTTCAGCAGCATTTTCTGAATATCCTCGTTCATTAGTCCAAACTCCATGAACATAAACTACTACTTCATTTCTCATACAAATACTATCTACTATCTCATTATCTAACGGATTATATGGTTGGCTTGAAATTAAATCTCCTGTTAATTTATCGAAATGGCCTCTAGTTGAAACTATTGGGATAGTTTCATCAGCCCAAGCAAAATATAAAAAATTAGATACCGTGAATACAGTAGTTATTATAAGAATTGTATAAATAAAATTATTTTGGTTTGCCAAATATCGCATATAACTAAGGAATAAATGATAATAATTTAATAACTTTTTGTCTAATTAGAATATGTTAATTGATTCTGATATAAAATAACAAAATCTTAAATAAAATCCCTTAATAGAGGGATAATATCTGTATCATTTTAATTTCTTTGTGTTTGCAAAAATTAAATTGGTAAAATGTAAAATGGTTGATTAAAAGATATTTTCAAATGGAGATAGTAGATTTAGTGCTGTTTTCGATACGAATGCGGAGAGGTGTGAACTGTTTTTGACACAATTTTGTAGTTCTCTAATCTAGTTATCCTTTTCTTAACTGTGATTGTTAATGTTATTGATATTCTTAGATTCTTATTGTGTTATAAGATGTGGTTCTTGTATTATTGTTTATGGTGATTGC
>JANWKP010000283.1 GCA_025451315.1 Nitrososphaerales archaeon
CCTCAAGGCACTATTTTTTAATAGCTTATCGAGTTATTTCGTCGATTAATGATGATTTTGGGAAATAATGTCCTTTTATTAAAAAATTTAAAATATATGGCATAATACTATTGCCTATAAATGAATACGTATGCGTTAATATTTGGATTTGCTTTCTTCGTTTTGTTTTTAGGTGCAATATCATATTATTTTTACTCTACAAATAGTCTAGTCTGGGCAGAGGGGATCCATATAGTTTCTACTCGTAACCACTTTGATCAATTAGGAAACGCAATACCCAACAAACCTTCATACGAACCATTCCCTTTTGATTTTGGCGGTATTGGATGTTCTCAGGAGATAGTAATATATGTTCATGGTGTATGGACAGCTAAAAATAGGGTTGATGAAGTCAACAAAAAGATGTTCGAAAATGCACCAGAAATATTTGATAGATTAAAATTATCTTTAGCGAGTGTTAGTTATACCTTCCCTGTTATTGGTTTTAGTTGGGATTCTGATACTGAAATAACTTCAGCCGGTTGGGATCATGCAAAAATAATAGCCAAAAAGAATGGTCCAAAACTAGCACAATTTATTCTAGACCTGCAAGATAATTGTCCACAAGCTAAGATTAGACTCATTGCTCATTCTCTTGGAGCAAGTGTGGTCCTTAGTAGCATAAAAAGCTTGGATAACAATGAAATATGGAAAACTAACAATTTTAAAATTGCATCTGTAGATTTAATGGGAGCAGCAGTAGACGATGATGAAGTTTCAAAAAATTCTGTTGCTGTAAGCAGTTCTGATGGAATAAATTCTGCGTACGGTAAAGCCATAGAAAAACAAGTCACACACTTTTATAATTTATTTGATTCAGAGGACGATGCGCTGGAACCAGGAGATATTTATTTCTATTGGGGTCCATATTTTTCTGTTATCAATTCAATAGAAATCCAACCAGTCTATTATCCTTATTTTGAGCAACATTTAGCTCTTGGGCAAAATGGCTTGTCGTCAGATATATCTGTTAATAATATACCAAGAAATTATGTCGACATACCGGTAATACAACAAATACCAACTACTTTCGATGACGATGCTGATAATGATGGCGGATGTGATTTAACATACCGATCCCTTTTTTTCCCCTTCAAAGATGTTTGTACTATAAACAAAATAGGAGATAACCACCTTGGATATGTTGGTTTCCGTGACCCGGCTAACCATAACACTGTAAAAAATAATGGAGCGATTGACATAGTCGTGAATTCATTTCGAAATACTCCATAACATTATGTCTAGAAGCATTTAAAAAGAATCTATTAGCGAAAGGGTAGACGCAATTAGAAGTTTTAGGAGTGTTAGAATATTATTGGTTCTCAAAAAAAGGGATTAGTTAGATCGAACGAAATGATACTTGAAGTAATTAACTTCACACTATCATTTAGCCTTAAAATTTTATATAATTCTACGCTATAAACATGGATATCCAAGCCATTATCAACTTTCAAATGGAAAACGTCCATGAAGACGAATTCATTCATACTTGGTATGTACTATGTAGAAAATCTCTGACATAGATGCTGACACCGTTAAACGATAATAGTATTCATATTATGAAAATTATTAGTATATCGTTACTAATTCGCGTATTCAGATAGCATCAGGCACCAAATGAGATAAAAATTCAAATAATTATCCACTATAACAAATTAATAACATTTGTAAGGCCAATTGAGCTAAATGACGTACATTCTGAGAAAAGTTTTGATATTAGTAAAGGAGATAACTATATCGGAAGATTAATTTTGCAATTGAATTTCTAATGATTTCATGTTGTATCCTTATTTATTTAATTAAATCGGGTTAGTTTATCGATCATCATTTTCTTGGTTTCCTTCAGTATTTAATACTGCTAATCTGCCGTTTTCTAGTTTCAATATGGATTCTTGATCTTCATCATTGTTGAATTCCTCAGTCAAATTAATAGTATTTGACAATTTTGTTTTTCCTTCAAGATCGGTAATAACTACATTTGCGGTAACACTATCGGGTGAATCATCTATTACAGAATTAAAGACAATAAGGCCATCTTCATCTAGGAAAAATCCATCTGGATAATCACTAACATTTATTGGGGCGGAGTCACCGTTTGAATCAAATACAGTTAATTTTGCATTTACCGCCGACCCCATTAATGACTTATCATTTAAGGTGTAATTAGCAATAATTTCCAAAACATTTACCCCTGTCAGATTTTACTTGAGCATACCTTGTAATAAATTGAGACATAAAAGGTTCTAACTTTACCTTTTCTTCGGTTTGAGAATATACAAGATTATAATTATAATTTTCGAGTAAAAAAGCAGAGCCAACAAATAATATGGCAAAAATCATCGCTTTTCTAAAATCTCGTTCGAGATTGATATTCATTAACAGAATTGATCAATACGTTAATAAAAATTAAACTACTCGATAATTTGCTAGGATATTTTTAAAAGGCTAGCAAAATTCCTACATAAGACTTCATCTTAATCATTTCATGCCAAAATTTTTGTTCCAACCAGATCCCATCGATGAATATGAATTTCTTCCTATTCCAATAGATATTCACTTGGGAATAATCAAGATCCCTACAGAAGAAATCATAGATGATTTTGGTATAAATACTACTGAAACCATACTAGTAGGGGCTGATCGAAAAGAAGTTCTTAATTGGATACAAATGCATTTCGCACGGGAATTTCGCAGGTTTGGTTCTCTAGAGGAATCTGATGCTTTGTTAGGTAATTATGAAGTCTAACAAGCATGGACTCGCATCAGAAAACATATAAAAAAATATCCTAGGTAATAATAAATAAGCCTACCGAAAATGTCCTTAATCTTAGTCCAATAAAGATAAAGAATGATATGGTCATTGTATAAAATTAATAATCCCAGTGTTGCTTGTCAAACTAAGCAGAGAACTACAAATACTATCTAGAGTACCACGGTAACGTAACAAATCAAACATTCTCATGATCCAAAGGGTTCTCTATACACAAATAAGATTTTGATTTCTTGCATATGGCTAACCACAATAATAACATATTTCAATATAGCATTCAATACCATTACAACGGTAATGATAAAATGGAGATTTAGTTAATAAAGATCTTTTTTATGTGGATTCAATTTCGGATATCAGCATTGAGTAATGGTAGGTAGTGGCAAAGAACTAATAAGATCATAATTTCAAATGCTTTATTAGATCTGTCATATATTGATTACAACGCATTGACATTTAATCAAAAATTAATTATTATATTAGCATTCTTCATGATTATTGCATTATTTGGCAGTACGAACACTACAAATGCGACGACCTTATATGACAATGAATTACTAAGTGGATTACCTACAATTTATTTTGAATTACCTGATGAATGGGGAGTGGCTTCGATACCAACCGAATATCCAATTATATCAAATAACTATACTTATGCCTTCAATATATCAAACGAATCTCAAAAATTTCGTATATTTCCAGATATATATTATCTGAGCAAGTTTCTCGAAGCCGATAGCTTTGAACATATAGCTGACAAAATGGCACTAGCCTTCGCAGAGGAGAACAACTTTCAGATATCTGATCAAAACAATACTTTATCAAAATCAAAACATTCTATTAACAATATTACATCATATTCCTATCTATTAAAAGGGATTGATGATCAGGGTACGCAGATATTTTCAAAGGTGTTTATTGGCTTAACATCCGACAATAGTATTTTTGGATTTTCATATAGTGATTCTGTAGACGATTTTAATAGTACAAAAAGTCAGAAATTGATAGAAGACTTTATCCATTCAATCAAGGACAAGTATGCTCATAATTCACAACACATTGATTGGAAAAATTACACAAATAAAGATCTGGGCTTATCTTTTGAGATTCCCTCTCACTGGGAGTTATCAGTTAAAGACAATAGATTCAAACCAGGACCCGATTTAACCATACGTAATAATACTATCGAAGGTATGCCCACCTTGCTCATATCAAGACATCAACTTATGGACAATACACAACCATTTTACAATGCAAAGTCACTTTCGACTATTGTAATAGACGAATGGCTAAAAGATCCAGATTTAATAATAATAGAAGAAGATAAAGAACATAAAATAAAGGATTCAGATACAGCGGGGTTTTACATGACTATAAGAAATCCTGATGAAGAAGATCACGCAAAATTGATACTCACCATTATAAATCAGGGGAAAGTATATTCATTATCCTATGAGGATCTTGTAAGCAATTTTGATCTTCCTCGAAATCAAGAGATAATGAATAAAATACTGTCAACATTAGTCTTCTCTTGATGATAGATGAGTGTAACCCTAGCAACGCTAATTTCTTTTCTTTGAAAAGAAATTAAACAGTGAAGAAAATTTATCTAATGACAATTAGTAACCATGTTTAATAACAAAATGCAAAGTTCAAGGCGCGCTTCATAAATAGATGACTTTTTCATCTGTTTATTTATCTTTTTTTGGGTTCGCACCGTAAATGAAACAATACAATCAGTGTGTATGCTATATAATTGGAGAAATGATCCTAAATAAGGCGAATTCTATGAGATCCTCAAATCAAGACTATTAATTAAAAGTCAGTTTTAAAACACTTAGTTGATAAATACGCCTTGGATGTGAAAACATAAATCGGAGAGCTACTCTGGCCATGTAGAAATTCACTATCAATATGCATATCTATGGTTTAATGTAGGTTTCATATCTTTTCTAAATTTTATTAGAATAGTGTTACTAATACTTAGTATAATATAACCAAGACATATAAATATATCTTGCCCTCCCATCGTGTCTCTTTTACCCCTCTTAACCCATGTATTGAATGTTTTGAACAGCTATGTTATTCAATACCACATATCAAAATAAACTCCTTATAATAACTATACTCACGAGTAAAGGATAAGAAAAAGATGGGTTTTAAGCTCGGGAAGTGGTGATAAGTAAACATAATAAGGTGTTTATTATGAAAGCCTGGCTTATAACAAAATAGACGACTATAATCTTACTATAGTACTTCTAAAATCAACGAAATTTAATTATCTCATAACTAAAAATTTGCGACACATAAGATAATGAAATGGTGTTCTTTTACTCCTCAATGAGATATGTTAACAATTAGAATCGTATAACAAAATAAATGAAATCAAATTCTATATCACAATAAGGGATTGACATCAAAATTGTTATTAGTTATTTGATGATGATAAGGTTGTCTGGTTTATCTTTTCCTTTTATACCTTCGAGAATTTACACCTGATCTCTTACCAAGTGAGTTCCTATTAAAATAGGATTCTGGCTACTCTTTCTAGTTCTTAATGAATGGAAATTAAAAATTGATATAAGGTTAGCAGAATATAGATAAGCATCTATATTGAAAACATAAATCGGAGAGCTACTCTGGCCATGTAGAAATTCACTA
>JANWKP010000284.1 GCA_025451315.1 Nitrososphaerales archaeon
AATGCTCAAGACTTGATAAAAATTAGTTAGACCTTGTCGCTTGATTAGTTAAATTATAGAAAATGTTCGATCATGAGGAAGGTTTCAGACTGCTAGTCGTCAAAGGCACAATCTTACTAATATCTATTTGAAATCTATTTTTGATTAATACTTTATCAAGGATAGGAATGGCATGACCCAAGTATCTCGACCAATCATCAACAATCCAATCAAATATCTCTACAATACTCTAAAAGGTATCAATATTGCATCATTTCATAAGACCGTAATCAACTACTATATTTGAAATATGCCACTTTCTCCAGTTTTATCGAATTTATAGGGGTTGTTATTTCATGGATCCATAAAAACATTGGATTAATAGTAAGTGAGACGTTGAAAAGATAGAATTTAGCTTAAAACCTTCATTGGATAACATGGAAAATGTAAATACAGTTTACCTAGGATCTGTCCAATAACTTCATATCTACTAGTACCAAGTTAACCAAATTTGATATGTTTTCTATCACAGACCTTTGACGCAAAGGAAATAAACAGATTTGAGATCACGAGTACAATATTGCATGTAATTATTCAAATTGGCGAATCCAAAATCAACATACTAAATTCCTGCCAAAAAATTTTCTATCAAAAAATGAAACCGATTCTCAATTTTCTAAATCTGTATTGAAACAGCTTTAACTAAACTACCAAAAACGCCAAGGACCGGAGATACCTCCAGAAGAGAAATGACTGATGAATTTTGCAATGATGTGGTTGCAAGAATGTAGTAAGTGTTCTAGATATTGTTTGTAACCACGAGTATAGCTACTCATAAAAAAGACTTCAATGGTGGAATCAAAAAGACTAGAAGAGGAACAATCTGATAAAATGGAATCAAAATGCAAAGATCAGAATTATCTTTTGTCCATTCCTGAACAGACCATACCACAAATACAATAGTATTTAGACAAGTGACTACAGAAATTCCCTCCCTCTTTGAAGTTTGCAAATTGGACATAATGCCTATGAAGAGACAGACAAGAGAAACGAATGTGAATCAAATTAGGCTTAAAGGAGATTAGGAGATATCATGAATAATTTAGATATATTCAAGGATGTTTGATCCTATGCTTTCTTGTAAGGATATTGTTTTCGATTACTTTAAATCAGAAGTCTGATCAGTATGTTAAACCAAAATTAACGTTTAGATTAATTCTGTGTAACATAGTTTGACTGAAGGGTCTTGAAATACATGTAGTAACATTTTGAAATTACAGTGGAGAAATATTCCTACCCTCAGATGGTAAATCTTCCACAATGTCATTTAGCCTTTTTCCCTAACCCAAGTAATAGTCCTTTTTCAAATAAGGTGTATCAGACTAATCATCATAACGGCGATGCATTTATTGCGACAAAAACATAAATTTAATTCTGGATAATGCCTACCCTGAGATTTAGCTTCCATTTTACAAGTTTTTGCTCATCTTTGTTTGACCACAATTTTTTCAAGCCTTGCAAAACTAAGCTCAGGGGATCGTATTTTTTCTCTATATTGAATCTCTTTACTGCAGACCATGTTCGCATATAGCTAATGAGGTCGTCAAGACACCAGTATACATTCATCTCAAATCCGGGTGTTGAAAGCTCCTAAAATGGAAAAGGTATTGTAGGGTATTCTTCTTTGACATATTTGGCTTCTTTTGGCCAATAGCTTCCAAGGATTTCACCATCTACATCTAGTCTTTCACTAATTTTGTCAATTTCGAGGTCAATTTTGTGCATTTCAATAGAGCCTATTCTGATGGGTGCTTTACTTCATAACTATAAAGCGCTTTTGAAGTTAAACGAAGAGAGCAAGTTAAACGAAGATTCAATAAAACAGAAAGTAGCCACTTTGGAAAGAGAGAAACCCCGTAGCCAAAGCATTGTTTGATAAAACCTGCGAAAGGTGGCGCGGTCTACTATACGCCCTTCATAGAGTTGATAGAAAACAGTTGCTAAAGATGTTGATTGATGTAATATCTTGAATGGGGGACGGCAAAGGCTGAGCCGGGTAGTGAAATCTTTAGTGTTCTTGTGGATATGGATGCCCTTGATAACAATCATGGTATTACAAGATATATCCAAAATAGGTAAAGAAGAAAAAATCCATTGGAAAAGGGGAGACACCATAACTTCAGGAAAAAGGAGGTATGAAACTATTCGAACTAGATAAACTATATGACTTTAGCCTAATAGATGTTGATTGTATGGTCTTAGAACAGGAACATCATCTAAACAGAATCAGGTATCTACCTAAAGACTCGGTCCTCTTAACCTACCACCCAGAACAACAATTCAATGAAATTATGTGTCCTGATCTCTACATAGAATTAAAAAACGGAAATGTTATAGAAGCTAAAATCAGTATATAATTTTGGATGACTTCATGTCTCAAGGCAACTGGTGATGTACTAAGATGAATTTAGGTAGCGGATTATATGGTCCTGCCACAAATGTAACTCCTAATGGAGAGAAACACTGGCCTCCTCTCAATGAGAGAACAAGAACAGAATATGGGGATAAATTATGGCTCGATGAATGTAGGGAGGAACATATGTTTCTTTCTTGGTTAACTAAATGTAAACATTATAGTGCAGAATATTATGAAGAAGATTGATTATCCATCTAGAGGAATATTGAGTTTGATTCGTTGTTCGACGCCGCTAAATGTTTGAGAATGTCGGAGAAAAAGAGTATTAGGCAGCCATAACCATAGTAGACAAAGATTCAAAATTATCTGTTCTTTTCTTTTTCTGTCTTGTCTTACAGGATCAAAAACTGATAGACAGAATTAAAAAGTCTAGTGAGAAGGAATCTGAAAATGATGTCAGTCTATTAGACTTTATCAATTGACCACAGTAGAATTTGCTTAAGAATTTCACAAGTTGGAGGGGAGGCCACATTTCAAATATAAAAAATTCTTACAAGGTGGTTGGGAAAAAGGATTTCAAGATACCGTCTCCAAAACTTTTGAAACTTAGAATCAAGAATTTATACCTATTTTTAAGCCGAAAAATTCCTAAGTCTGCAAAATATACTACAAAAGCTAAATAGAGGATTAGTGTAATGGAAGAGGATTTGTTGAACAAATCAAATATTCCCATTTTTTTTGTTCTAGGTCTAGTTCTTTTGTGGTTGTTAGAGCATCTCCCTTTGTTTTAACTTGTTTTTGGATTTGATAACTTTTAACTAATAAAAACAAGGGGATTACTATTCCTCCAAGGATTACTCTATTTTTATCTCTTTTCCCTTTGGCTTTGTGTTTTCTTTTTTGCTGAATATTATCTCCAGTATTCCGTTCTGATATGTTGACTTACCGGTTTCAGGATTAGCCTCTTTTGGTAGATATATCGTTTTATGATATTTTCTTTGAGGGTTGTTTGCTGTAATCTCTACGGCCTCATCAAAGACGTTTATCTTGATGTTCTCTTTTTTCATACCAGGTATTTCCAGCACAACCTTGACTTCTTTGTCGGTTGTGTTTAGGTCAACAAGTGGCTCTCTTTCTGCTGATATCTGCTGTAAAGATTTTGTGGCCTTTCCCACGGTACATGGTACTCCCAATTGGTTATGTGATTTGACGTTTCCAAACTCTCTCACTTTAGGTTTACCGTTTGGTCTAATAGTCATTGAGTAACCATAAACTAAGGGTCCGACTTCCCTTACCATTGAGCCGTCAGAAGTTTGATATTCCCTTACTACCTCTTTTGGGGCATTGGTTTGGATGTCCCTTAATCGTCCAAAGATGCTACCCATTTCTCTTTCCACACCATCAAATTCTTTGAAGGGGTCTAAGTTAAACAAACTGCGGTGCCAATCCAACATTCTCCTCGTTCTTATGCCATTACCAAAATCAAAAAATCTATTATACCAATCGTCATCATTGTTGTCTACGGGTGTAATGCCCATATTTTTATAACCTGTGTAATTTCTATTACATTATATATTTTTTTCTTATACATTAGCCATATAATTACAATATGTAAAAAAACTGTTTTTGGATTTTGCATTAACTATCTGGCCAAAATATCTGAATTCCCTTTGTGAACCTCGATGGACATAACAGATTCAAGTTTAGACATCCTTTCAATAATAACTTCTGTGTTACCATCAAACATTTACACATGAACAAGCCTCTAATTCTATAACTTTATAATGTAACCGTCGCAGAATCTTTTGAAAAAAGGACGGCATATTTTCTACCACTTTTTATTCCTGAAATATTAAAAAATATGATAAATACTCAAAGTCTATATTTTACAAAGTGGAACGACTAAGGCGTAATTTTTCTTACAACTTAAGGCTGAAAGAACCTTCAAAGGAAATTGAGTATAAAACTTTTAACATTACTATTCTTCCTTCTTTTTGGCTATATAGTAATAATTCAGTATATCTCCTTCAATTTCCTTAATCTCAATTGGTCCTGAAAAGCCAGCTTCCCTAAGCTTTTGTTCTGCCAACTGACGCCCCCAAACTGTACCCAAACCCTCTCCCCCTTGTGCCAAAGAGACAGTCATACAGTGCAAAGTGGAGAATGTGTATAGAGTAGGGGCCAATTGGTTTTGAATGTTTTCTTCTGTGTTACTGGAAGCAGCAATATCTTGCATGAGGAAAGTTCCATCCTGTTTTAAAACACCATATATCTTTGATAAAACATTAGTAGGATGAGCCTGATCGTGAATAGTATCAAATGCAGTAACAATATCAAATTTATCATTATCAGTTAGACTATCGACATTCCGAACCTCAAATTCAACATTGTTAAGTTCCATTTCCTTAGACATTTTTCTTCCAGACTCTATTCCTTCCTCAGATAAATCATATCCAATAAACTTACTATTTGGAAACGCTTTTGCCATGAGATTTAGTGCATGGCCACGTCCACATCCAACGTCAAGAACCAAAGCCCCGTCATTTAGTTTGGTAACTACCTCGTTTCCTGTTAATGGGATTATCTGATCAATTAATCTTGAATCAAATACTCTAGAGGTTTCTTCTGCTTGA
>JANWKP010000285.1 GCA_025451315.1 Nitrososphaerales archaeon
AATTAAAATATATAATAAGTAATGTAAGAATAAAATAACAAAACAAATATAATTCAATAAAAAGATTTGTATCGTAATAAATGTATATTTATTCAAAATGAAACATAATATATTAATTTGTGGTTTTGTATCATTAATTTTTTATTTGACAGTAATATTGATTATTTCGAAGTAACGTAATTTATTGTTAATAATAACATTACAAATTCTGTAATTTCAATACAAAAATATATACATACAGTAACTAAATTTGAATTTAAATTGTGTAAGAATTCACAATATTCAGCAATATTATTTGTAAGCTTTAAAATTACACATTATTATCTTAATAAACTCATGGTTTTTTTACATAGCATTTTAATATAGGAATTGTCCTTGGAAGAAAATTTAAGATCCAAATACATTAAATTCATTTCTTAAATCATATACTTGCAATTTAACAGTTATTGTATAAACGTGGTATTCTTGGTTTAGCGCTAAATTCGATAGATAGAATCAATAACGATAAATTGTTTATATCTCAATGAATGAAATCAAACTATTAAATTTCTATAGTATTGTTTGATAAAATTTGCAAAATCCTTCTAACATACACATAATAAGAAGATAGTATCAAAAAAATGATCTAAAATCTTATAATACTCTGTGTTAGATTAAGTACCAATGAGACGTGGGAGAAACCAGTCAGCGGTCATAATAATATCTACATTCCCAAACAAGGAATCAATAATTCAGAATGTTAATGATCTAATTATAGAAAAAAAATTATGTGCATGTATTAGTTTAGTGCCGATAAGGTCATTTTATTCTTGGAGTAACAAGCTAGAAGATCATGAGGAGATCATGGTCCTATTGAAAACAACCAAATCTTTGGCTACAAAACTAAAATTAGAAATCGCAAGAATCCACCCCTATGATGTTCCAGAAATCATTGAAGTTAAGATGAACGATGTCTCTAAATCATATTTGAAATGGATGATAGATTCAATTAAAAGCTAAAAATTAAAATAGTTATAATATAACTGATCTACAAATTCTAAATAAAAATTTTTATTAATTAGTTAGGTTAAATTTAAATTAAAATATCTAAATATTATAATTTATAGTGCTTCCGAATAACATAGATGTCTCTTTTCACACGCATGTTGGAAAAGTCAGAGCCAATAACGAAGATTCTATATATATCAATAGAGAATCTAAAATTTTAATGATTGCAGATGGAATGGGAGGTCATAATGGAGGCGAAATAGCAAGTAAATTAGCAGTAGAAATAGTTTCTAAATACTTAACTAGCCAAATAGAAAATAATATTTTAAAAAAAATAGAAATAGATAGATATTTACTGCGAGCATTAAATCTTGCAAATTCTAAAATAAGAATAGAAGGATCAAAAAAGCCTTCATTGTACAATATGGGAACAACATTAGTCCTTTGTGTAATATCTGAAACAAATAATTTACATATTGCAAATATTGGAGATAGCAGATTATATATTATTGATATCCAAAAAGAAAAAATATCAAAGATGACCATAGATCATACATTAGCAGAAAATCAATACAGAGATGGAAAAATTTCTAAAGTATATGCTGACAAACATCCTTTGAGACATATTTTAGTTCAAGCACTTGGGATAAACGAACAAATTAATCCATATTTAACAAAGTGTAAATGGCAACAAGGAGAGTATTTACTATTATGTTCTGATGGTCTTACAGATATGATAAACGAAAACGAAATATTAGATATATTCAAAAATAGTTATAAAAAAAAATGTAATGAAATATGCACAACTCTAGTAGAAATAGCTAATAATAATGGTGGCAGAGATAACATTACGGTCATAGTCAGTCTCAGAAATGCTTGAAAATCAATCAATATTTTATAGTAATACTTCATTACCAAATAATTTATAGTGAAACTATAAAAAACCATTTAACGAATTTGGTAGCGAAGCAATGCAACTATCCCTCCTAACGCAGATACTCTTAATCCCATATCTGTTGAAGAGTCAACAGCGTATACATTAGCTCCATATGTTTCTGCTGTATTTAACATGTTTATTATGTGTTCTTCCTTTAAATCTTTAAATATAGAATTAGAAAAAACAAGGGACTCTACAGATTTCAATTTTATTGCTTCACCTACTTCTCTGAATCCCATAACATATTTTTCTTCACCTCTGCTCACTTGTAACATAATATTTTCTAATATTGCAGATACGAAGGATATTTTACTAGAGCTCATAACTTCTTTGATTGACGATGATCGGAGAAACACCATTACTCCATCTTCGCCGGCTACATCAATCCCGTCAATAACAGTTGATATATCTTTATAGACAGATCGTTTATCAATGATAAAATTGTACAACCTCCTTTTTGTTTCTCCTGGCCCAAATATTATTATTTTATAGTTGCCTTCTTCATTTAATATATTAAGTAATACAAGGTATACTTCTTCAAAGAAGCCTTCTATATTGGGATCATTCTTGGCTCCATGAGTGTAGTATTTTCCACTTTGTCCTGAGTAAATATTTGGAATAATTTCGAGATGAGTTCCAGTTATTTTCGCAATTCCAGCTTCCTTTGTATCAATGGCTACAATAATAAAAGTTCCCGCAATATTAGATTTCAAAAGTTTTAAATCTAAATCTTCCCATTTTTTACCTTTATCAACAACAATGTTATTTCCAATTTGAACTATAATTGAATGATAAGTACCTTTTGGTACAAGACTATTATTTGATTCAATTATTGTCCCAGCTAGTCTCAATCTATCTATGGATTCATCTAAGCCTATTTTCTCCACTTTAACTGATACACGTATTTTAACTCGTTCTCTATCTGGTCTAGAATATTCATTTTCAAATTTTATTACTCGAGAGGTATCAGAAACTACCATATTACCTATTTTTATGATCCTTCTTAAAGTAAAAAGATCGTCAGAGTCTTCTGGAACGATAAACATAGTTTTTCCAGAAGAACTTGCTACTTCTTTACTTTTCATATTTATATAATTAGCGGTATATTGATTTTTTAACTCAAACAGCTGGACTTGAATTCGATCCAGCTGATTCACTTGCCTGATTAGTTGATTTATTTAGATTTTGCGCCGATGCAAGATAGTTATTCACCCATTCTTGAGTTAATACTCCTGATTCAACAAGATTAACTAATGCATTAGGTGATGCAGTTCCATTAACTTTGCCTGATTTTTTCCGAATTTGTCTCCATTTTAATCGAGTGTTCCCACTCTTGGAAGAATATATAATTCCTAAAATATCTTTTGCATTTACAAAAGTCATTTCTCTAATTCGTTTCAAAGTTACCTTATCAACAGCTTCTATATATATAGCCCCTGGGCCTTCTTCTCGTTCAGGAAAGACTTCATAATCACGAAAATAACTTTCAGGGATGAAAGATTTACAAGTACTCACAATAATAAATTTTCTAAAACTTTCAAGTGATGCAGTAGTATCTATATTAACCAATATATCCTTAAAAACATACTGCTATTTATCAAGTTTATGAAAAAATTTTACCCTTTTGAAAATCTATTAGTTTGTTCTTATTACTATTATTATCTACTAGTTCGAACATCATCACCATATTAAGTCATTACAAAATACAAGGGATAAAAATTAATAAGATAACTAATTATGTATAGATACTTCCTGAATCAGATTTCTTTATCTCTATAGTAACCTTATCTCCGACTTTTATATTTATATCCTCATAATCTTTCATGGTTATTTTAAAGGTAGGACTATCTCCTGTCATTCCTCCTGCTCCTCCACCCATACCTCCAGAAATCATCTTTGATATATCACCCATTGCCTTTGGTAAATTTTTCATTAAATCTTCCGGGGAAGTAAATGCCATAACATTAGGACCAAAAGGATTCATTCTTTTATCACTTCCTGGTTTGTAGTCGTGAGGATCTGAGAACGTCACATAAACATAAGGACTACCGTCTTGTGTGGCCTCAATTCTAGAGGCAATAAATTCTCTTTTCATTCTAAATTAAAATGATAGTTATTTCAATTTATAATTTTGGATATTTTTAGGGTTCTGTATTAAAATAGTTTTAGAAAGATCATAGTCACGTTGAATAAATTACGAGTTCCAAAGAAGGTATCTTATTATCATAACACACAGTTCA
This sequence comes from Nitrososphaerales archaeon, assembly GCA_025451315.1. Lineage (GTDB taxonomy): Archaea > Thermoproteota > Nitrososphaeria > Nitrososphaerales > Nitrososphaeraceae > TH1177. The sequence goes on from JANWKP010000285.1 coordinate 4,165, forward strand.
GTTATCTTCTTGTATTATAACATTATAACTATGAGTTCTTATATGCTCCAATATAGAAAATCATAGGCTCGTAAAAATAATAGACTAATACTGTGAAAAACGTTAATAAATACTGATCTTTCAGTAGCTTTATAGATAATATTGATAGATAATATTGATATTTAAATATAATTCCATCTAAAATATTAACTAATATAGCTTACAAATCTTTAAAGTTTTAGAAAATTTCATATCAACTATAATTTAACCGTATCCGTAATTCGTCATGTTTCTAATTGATAAGAGATAATTAAATTCTTTCACGATTGCATTTTAATCATTATAATCACATGAAACAAATCAACCAACGAATAAACAGCTATTATAAAATATATAGTGTTCTTGATAAAGAAATAGATGAGATCAATAAACAAAAGCATAATTAGTTATACATATATAGGACACATATGTTATTTATACATAAATTAGAATTAACCTTTTCTCGTATAATGTAAATTTAGTTAAACTAAATTAATCGTCATTCAAGAACATTGATTAATTCATACAAATTAAGCAGATATGATTTCTTTTAGGTATAGATCACTATCGAGCTTTGAAAATACTGAAAGATCAATTTCTGCACCTGGCGACATTATTTGCAGTAAATACTTTCCCGATTCTTTATTCTTCCACCATGTGTCACCAAATATATTTTGTAAATGAATATCCAATTCTTTAGCTCTAACCGCTGCAAACAGATAACTTGGAACATACATTATAGCTTCAGGAAGTATATGATGTAGCATCCAATAAGCTCCTGGAATTGAAATACCTGTAAAATCTTTAATTAGTTTAGAATACAACAGATTAGAATCTTCAATACTTAGATGATCTTTCCAAAAACTTGATTTCATAATCGAATTAGCAGAGTAAAAAGTGACGAAAAATAATTCCATAAAGTTATTTCTTGATTCTAATTTGTTCAACAAGTTATCATCAGTTATTCCCAGAGAAGATTTGAGAAAAATCCTTTTTTTTGTTAAACGTTCTAACAATATTGAAAAAATTTCAGCCACCCCCATGGAAATATGATATTTTTTCCAGTATTCTATTTCTGGGCTGATAGAGCTTGCATGCATTGCATGTCCTGATTCATGAAAGCAGCCTTGAAGATCGAAATAAGGGCTTTCAGATTTATACAAAATACGAATATCATAAGGTATTTTAACAAAGAAACATATTGGAGATGGATATTTGTTTTGTCTATTTTTGGTATCAAAATTAATTCTATTTAGATCAAAATTTAAAATTTTTAAAATTTTTTTTACTTCTTTTAACGCATTAACTTTTCTAAAAGCCGTGTTAAAATCTTTATAGATTATATTCCGAAAGAAATAAAAATCATCGTAATATTCAGTATTCCTTTTTAATATTTCAGTCGACATCTTCTGAAGAGACTTTTTGAAAGATTTGCTTGAATTGTTACCCATATATTTAACAAAATTTATAAATTTTGTATATGTTATTTTTTCATTCATTAAATAACCTGATAATGGATCTAAGTTATTGGAGCCAATAGAAATATTACTTCTGCTACTTTGTTGAATAGTCGAATAAAGTGATCTTACCTTTTCAAAGCGATTATAAATAATAGGAGAGATATATTTTGTTTTTTCTATAAACTCATCAAAAACTTGCTTCCTTTTGTTAGAATTCTTTTCATTATTGTTAAATTGCCTCCATGTAGTCCAATTGATATTCTCATTATTGAATTTATACTTAGAAACAATTTTCTTTGTTCTAACATCATGTAACTTAAGCTCCAACTCTTTAGTAGAAGAATCTACAAAATTTTCTACGACTGAAAGAAACAAGTCATGTGGTTTTACATAGTTTTTTAAGAATAGTTTTGAGTTTAACAATCTTAAATTTGCGAGAGAAAGTATTAATTCATTTGAATGTTTCAAACCTGCATATTTTTTATATACCTCATCAGTTTCTGCGATAAAGATACATTCTTCAATATCACACCATTGTAAGACATTCATTTAAAAAACGAAATAAATAGTAAAATTGATTATATAATCATTTCATTCTAACGATAAAGTCTCATTTTGTATTCTTCAATATAGATTGATTTTTCTTTCTCTGTACCTTGTTAATCATGTAACTACTCTAAAGTTGGACTGAATTAGATGCTAATTTGAATTTATAAAAATTTTATCTCAACTCAATTTATCAATTAAATCAAATAATACGTAGACGCTTTAACTTTTAAGAATTCAATTTTTTTGTAATTTCAAATATATAATATCGCCTAAAATTAAGTAATCAAGAGAATAATAAATACAATTGATATACATCTTATAACTGCAATTGTTATAATGGGAATGTTTATAAAAAATTACTAGTTAGTTATTCAATGATGACATTGTAGTTTAAGGTCTGAATAAGAATAGTATCAGTATTCATGGATAACCATTTTAGCAATAATTGGATTAAAGAAAAAAAACGAAATTCTACAGATATATTGAGAGAGACTTTTAGATCTCAGCGACCTCTTAAACCTAAAATGGAATTAGCTAAAAATAAAATACAAACACAGAACAAAAAACTAGATTTGATGTTAGAAAAACTAAAAGCACGTGAAAAAATGTATTTTGAACAGGTAGTTTCATCTTTACAAAAGCATGATTCACAACAGGGAAAAATGATTTCGACTGAACTTGCCCAAGTTAGAAAGACTGCTAGAACCATGTC
>JANWKP010000286.1 GCA_025451315.1 Nitrososphaerales archaeon
AAACAAATGTGGCATCATAGCAATAAGGGCAATAAAAGCATCAAATTTACTGAGGATTCACTAAAGTGCTGTGTATGCTTTATAGAATTTGAAAGTACTATACACAATACTGCTTTAGTAGAGGATCATTTACAGTTACGAGAATACTATTCTGTTGTTATAAACTCACTATCTCAAATAATTAACCATCATAACGGTAAAATTGTAAAAAGTCTCGGTGATCGTTTAATGTGTTATTTCCTAAACTTTTCAGATCTTAATAATGAAAAAGCATTTGAAGATGTAATTGAATGTGGATTAGAGATTTTAGAAAAGCGAGAGGATATGAATAACGAATTAATGAAGAATAATAATAATTTACCACCAATAGAGAGATACAAAATTAGTTTAGATTATGGCGTAGTAGACTTAGCCTTAGCTGGAGATAATTATCAACTGGATATATTTGGTTCTGCAGTAAATATATGTTCAAAGATAAATTCATCTCCTTCATTAAATCATAAAAATGAAATAATTATTGGAAATAATTTCTATAGAATTTTAAAATCTTTTCACAATATTATAAACAAATATAATTTTATAAATAATGGTGAATTCAAGGTAACAGAAAACATTGGATATCCTACATATAACATAAAAAGAAGAAGTAATACCTTGTTGCAGAATGATGATACTAATAATACACACTCTGTTAAGATGAAAAAACAATCGAATTCATATGCTGAAGAAGATTTTATAGAAAATAAGAATAACAAAAGAGAAGGCTTCTTTTTCCATAAAAAAAAGCAAAACAAAAAAATAATTTTAGTCGATGATGATCAGGAAATACTTTTTACATATAGGCTTTTTCTAGAAGGTTACGGCTATCATATAAATTCTTTTACAGATCCTTTTGATGCACTTAATTATATTAAAGCCCTTCCAGCTTTTAATGATTTATTAGTAATTCTTGATATCAGAATGGAAAATTTAAATGGATTTCAATTACATCAACAAATAAAAGCTATAGATCCCACAATTAGAATTCTTTTTATTACTGTTTTAGATATATTAGATGAAATATTAACTATAGTTCCAGGAATAACAAGAGAACATATAATGAGAAAACCAGTTGATAAAAAGATATTTACAAATACTGTAAAAAATATGTTAAATTAATGAATATTAGGCTCTGTAGAAACCATCATAGCTAATAATATTTTATAATCCATTAGTGAACAAACAGCAATCAAAATATGTTAGGTTAGCAGATCAACTATTACGTATCCTCAAACATTGTAGAATTCCATTATACTTGCATAGAAAGAGCAACCACATCTATACAGTATGGCAACACATAGTACTTGTTACAATCAGACAGTATGAAGGTAAGAGTTATCGAATGTTTACAGACTGGCTGGTTGAAGCATATTATTTGAGGTTGTTTTTACAACTATCCAGAATACCTCACTATACAACATTACAGAAATTCACAGATAGAATCAACATCATGATGCTCGGAAAGATAATCTCATCATTTATCCTCTTTACAGGTACAAGACACATATTTACTGGAATTGATGCAACTGGATTCAAAATAACACAAGCTTCAGAATATTATACCAATAGAGCCAAATTGAGAAAGAAATATGCTAAATTGTCAATTGGAGCAGATGTTCAAAAGCAAATAATCTGTAAGATCAAGATTAGAAGAGCTCCTTCTAAACATGACAATATAGATTTTAAACCAATTGTGAAAAGAATATCAGAACTAAGAAGACTATCTGTAGTTGTAGCAGATAAAGGATATGATAGTGAAGATAATCATGTAATGGTAAGAGAGAAACTAAAGGGATTCAGTATTATACCTCCAAGATATGAGAATGTGCCTGTATGGAAAACGCGTGGAAGATACAGAAAAGAGATGAAACGAGGATACAATAAAATTCTATACAATCAACGTAACAAAGATGAAACTATTGTATCAGTCATAAAAAGATTGTTTGGAGAACATATCTCATCCAGATTAATACGAATGCAAAATAGAGAATTGACATTCAAGTGTATAGCATACAATCTTCATAGAATGCTAAATTTAATTATTGTTAAATGGTTTCTACAGAGCCGAATATTATTATTGTTTAAATATTTTCATATAATTTTTCTGAACTACAAAATTGTGTCAAAATCAGTTGGCACACCTCTGTTTGCAATTACCTTTTAATCAACGACTTTTTTTACTAATCTAATTTTCTAAGTTCTAAAAAATAAAGAGAATATTGCTGCTATTATACAATAAGATGAAAAGATATGGTTCATTCTTTTGTGCATTAATATCATTATATTGGATTTATATTAATTATTATATTTGGTATTTTCTAATAATAAATTCAATTATTTGCTAAACTAAAAGATATATCTGAAAGCAAAAAACCTAAATTTAATATTGCTAGGTAAACCAAGATCTAATTAATTGAAGTATTAATATTTATAAAATAATAAAATGAATGTTTATATCACATTTATCGTTCCTTGCATCCAAGGATGTAAAGTACAGCCAAATTCAAAAGTGCCGACTTTATCAAATTGATATGTAAAGTCTTCATTTTGCTTTAATAACGAATCAAATAAAGACTTCCCTTTGCTGGTGACAGTATGAGGTGTTTTTTCGTCATTGATCCATGTTATTGTTTGTCCTTTATTTATTATGACTTCATCGGGATTGAATGATCTATGGGTAGCTGGATGAAAAGACCCTTTAGGAATATGAATATTCATCTCATACGTGTAATCATTAGAATTATTGCTTATTGTTCTAATTTCATTGACCTCATCTATCGATATTGGTTTTTTGACGTTATTTGTATGACTGTTAATAGTTGAACTATATTGAAGATTTTTGTTATTTATATAATTCATAGATTTTTCTTGTTCCTGAGCTAATAGAAATTTATTATTGTTTTCAAATTCCAACAAGAAATTTATATATACCCCTATACCTATAGCAAGAAAAATACTATATTTAAAATATCTGTTGTTCATAGGGTATAAAAGATCATTCTTTTAATTAAATAGAAGGTATCTTATCTGAGCGGTTGCAATTGTTTGCATTATAATTATAATATAACAGGTAGATTTTCATGGATTTTAAGATAAGGATATAGTTGACATTATTTTCTAGTTATATATTATGTTCTTTGCTCACTTTTTACAGATTTTTTTTCAATTTAATTTGTGAATTTCCCTTATCTTAAGAGCTAATCTTCTTTACAAATTAAAAAAAAGATTTATAGTTTTTGTCCTATCCAAATATATGGTAATAGATACTATTAGAACAATTAAGCTTTTAGGTAAATGGTCAGCTAATCGTTTTATAGGTAAAAAACGCCCTTTAATTGCTGTGTTTAGCTTAACCCATTATTGCAATTTTTATTGTCCTATGTGCCCTTTTGGTGATTCTGATAAAATTAATCAATTTAAATTTGCAAAGAAAAATGATCTTTCAACTTCGGAATGGAAAAGTATTTTTGACAAAGTATCAAAATACTGTATCTGGTCTATTATAGAAGGAGGAGAGCCTACTAGTAGACCTGACTTCATGGAATTAGTTACCTATTTACATACTTTAAATATGCCTATAAGCTTGATTACAAATTGTTCATTATTAGATACTATCGATCTAAAAGAATTAAAAAAATATATTCAATTCATTACCTGTAGTATAGATTCTGTTTATGAAAAATCATATTGTAAAATACGAGGAGTTTCAAGAGATACTTATGATAAAGTAATGAAAAATCTTTTACTCTTAAATGAAAACAATATTCCTCATTATTTTAACTCTGTAATAACAAAATATAATACTGAGGAATTTATTAATCAAAGCTACTTTGATAGGGCAAAAGAATTAGGATCTAATGCAGTATCTTTTACATTTGTAGAAGATAGATCTGATGTTGACTATTCTTTATTACCAGATAGGTCAACTATGATAGCCGTATGTGAAAGTATAATTGATTATGGCAAAAGACATACTCATCCTAAAATAATGATACCACTAGAATATTTTCAACAAATTATTGACCATGGAAGGGGACTATATGATGAATGTGGTGTTTGGAAAAGTATATTTATAAATGGAAATGGAACAGTACTTGTTCCTTGTTGGAAATATAATTCTCCAGAAAATACATATAACCTATTGGAACAGAGCATAGATGAAATATGGGAATCTCCCAAATGGGATATTGCTAAAACATGTCATGATTGTCAGGTACTTGGTTGTATATGGTATTCTTCTCAACCTGTTACCACATTTGCCAAAAACTATATGAGAGGTTTGTCAAATATAATTGCTCAACAAAAACCAGATATTCTAGACAAAGAAAATAATATGTGCGATAATTAATTGAGACTGGGTCATAATTCAATAAAAAAATTTTACGATAAGCCTCAACATTTTTACTATTGTCATAATATTTATGTAACCATTTAAATTCATAAAGCCTTTTTAGCAATTCATAAATCTTACTTTCTGAAATAGAAGTTTGTAATTCATTTTCTAGTTTTCATAGAAGATAATTAGAACCTTTGACGTATTGGAGACAATTCTTTTGACGAAAAAGCAGGATCACTTTTGAATATGTTTAATTTTACAAAAGGACACTATGCTGAAAAAATATTTTTAAATTCAAATAATGGTACAATTGTAATAACTATTCAAAATAAATCTAATCTTATTGATCATACCTTTTTTCATTTCTTTATAGAACTACAAAATTGTGTGAAAAATAGTTCACACATCTCCGAGTCCTTACTACTATACTAAATGTTTTCAACAATATCATATTATATAATATATCAACGGCAAAATTATTTTGTCATAGATAGAATTATATTGAATTGTTCTTGAAATTCTCAAGATTAAATAATGTTAAAGTTAAGTTTTTTATTTGGCATTATAACTATCAGTATTATTTTATTTTCTGCAAACTTACCTTCTATCTCTATTTATGCTCAAGATATTCAATACTATTATAATAACATAAACGAAAATAATTCTTCACTTTTAAATGACCTCGAAAATATAAAAAATATACTTGAAAGTAAGGTAGCAAAACTTGCTACGGCTCTCCAAATTGCCAGTAATTTACCACAAATTTTACAGCCTCCTAATATAAATTTGGTAGATCCAAAAGTTAATGGTATACCAGAAGATGCAGATATAGAAAAGAGAAAAATAGCTAAAATACTCATGGATCAATTTAAAGAATTTAATTCAATTTTATATTATTTTAATAATGGAGATATATATTTTTTCGAACCATTTCAAGATCAGTTAAATCTAACTGCAACTAATTTTTCATTTCGAGATTATTATCAAGTAGTGAATCAGACTAAAAAAACTTACGTGAGCGATGCAATTATCTCTAAAGCAACAACAGGAAGAAATCTCGCAGTAATTGCTACTCCAGTAATCAACAAAGATAATAATATGACAGCAATACTGTCAGGAACAATTAATTTTAACAATTATGACGAATTTCTACAGACACTTAATCTACAGAATAATACCAGACTAGTATTAGTTGACAAGAATGGAGTAAAGATAGGTGACTCTAATGAAAATGAGACGTCAGCATCAAAAGAATCTTTTGAAAAAAAACAGTTTTCAAATCTTACCTCAGTTAAGCTTGCATTGAAAGGTAAGTCAGGAAGTATTGAAGAAAAATTTGATGGGAAAGAAAGTCAAATCACTTTTCTTCCATACGATCTTTTTCAAAATAAAAGAATTTTACTACTCATTCAAGATTGTAACAGCGGTGTAAATAACTCAAATAAATGCATAGATAATAATAATAACAAAGAACTTCACTATTTAACGAGAATGTTTTAACTAGACTAGGTAGTTTTTTTTAATATAACTACTTTTTATTCGTATTTATCTTTTTTATTATTCAATATTAAACTCTTCAGTAAAGATATTAGTCAGTAAAATATAATGATTATATCTGATAAAATTATTTTTTATTATAATATTCTTTTATATTTTAGATACCCACATTGATAATCTTTATCTCATATTAAGAATAACTTTTCTAGATCAACCTTAGGTTTGAAATGCATTTTTGAAATACAAAATTGTATCAAAAAGAGTTGATACGTCTTAGCGACCGAAAAGTTTACAGAATCCCAATATATTATCTATTTTTATATTTAATTGGATAACAAGATATGGTTAATTTTAGTATTCAAAATGCATTAATCATAGTAAATATGTTCTAGTAACAAAAATAAAAAAAGAAGTATATTAAATTATTTTCTTAAGCATATGATGATAACAGCTTTCTAACCTTGGGAAGAAAATGTAAAAAGTTGCCCACTCAAATCCAATTCGTATAAACAATCCCATAACA
>JANWKP010000287.1 GCA_025451315.1 Nitrososphaerales archaeon
TAGACCAAGTACACATGAGATTAGAATCTACAATAGACATAGGTGATTCAATGGCTGCTTTAGGCCCAGCAATGGGTGCTCTATCTCACATAAAAGGTAAAATAAATGACGTTTTACCAGAAGCCGACGGGGAATTGAATGAAATAAACTCAACATTTAACGACATTTTAACTAATGCCAGTGGGATTGGAAATAATTCATTTGATTTTAATAATTATGGAGAAGACGTTGGTAAAATTTTAGATGAAGCTAGTTTTTTGGCCGAGCAGAGAACAGGCATGGATATACCAGAGGTACCAGAAGAAGGGGTAAATTTAGGAAAATCCCGTTCAGTAAAAGAACATTCTCGCTGACATCATTATCACATATAATATTTATCTATTATTTTTTTTAATAAGTAAAAGAAATAAATAATTTTCAATAATTTCTTTTTGATTAAAATAGAGTTATTAAAAAATTTTTAGTATTTAAAATAACAAATAAATATTACAAGCTTAATTCAAGTGAATTTAAAATAAATAATTTCTTATCCTCAAATCACTTAAACAAGAATTTAAAAAAAGTTTGAGAGTTAGAGTTAGATGGAAAATTTCAAATGTGAAAAAAGCCATAATATCATAGTAATAGCAATAGGGGTTCAAATGGTTTTCAATATTGGCTGTCCAATAAATATGTTAAAAATTCAAAACAAAATAGAATACTATGATAAAATCATGGAATTACTCCCTAACTATCCCAAGACATGATATAATCTAGATTTAGGATATAAATAAAAGACTAAGAAATATATCCACAGAAGTGAAACAATCAATAAAATAAGAAAAATGCTAAAATTAAAGAAAAAAATAGTAATCATATTTATATAGTAAACAAATTACACTAATAGAAAGATTATACACAATTGAAAAATAAAATGAAAGATAAAAAAGATGAAGAGACAAACAGACATTAAAACCCTTTTTTGGAATTTCTCCCATTATTATCGTAAATGAATCAAATTTAGGTTCAAAGATTTCAAATAGTTGTTGTTTCTCCTGAAAATTTTATATCTAATATCTTTTTGTTATTTAAATGTGTGTCATAAATTGGTTTTGGTGCTCTATGTTTATCTTCAATGAAATATTATATATTTTAGTCTTTAACTTCTATTAAAAAAATCAGCAATTCTCACATAAAATTTAATCGTATTTATCTTCTTATGTCGATCTTCGTTAATTGTACATATGTTTCTTTTACAATCAACAACAATCAAAACATTTGTACCTATGAATTAGAGGTGAACTGCGGGTTAATTGTTAAGAATAGAACAAATACATATTTTCTATGCTATAATAAATTTACTATGATTATTTCGTCGCTTATTTTATATAATTAGATAAAAAGCCGAAATTACTGCTATATCATTTCAACAATTTGTATAATTCTAAATCTAATCTAGCAATTTCAAAGTCATCATTCCCTATAACTATTGTTAAATTAATTTTAGATCCAGATCTCATCCTAGATCAATAAGAAAATAAGCTATGAAACTTGGAATTTATAAAATCTTCGTGTTCTCTTTCATTTTTTGTCAGTAGTATAATTCAGCATTTCAAAGGTTAAAATTCATCAAATCATAAAATAAATACACATGTAAATAATTTTTTTATTATACCTAACCTATCTGAAAATAATAAACATTGAAGAAAAAATCAAGGATACAAATTCAGAATAATAATAACAATCCAGAATTGAAAAAAGTTGAATATATCCTCAATAATATGGAGAGAACATTGAATCAGTATGAAAACCTTTCACGATTTACAGCCTTAAAAGAACTTCAAATGGAAGAAGATAACGATCCATTCAAGATATTAATTGGAACAATTTTATCTGCACGTTCTAGGGATGAGACTACATCAAAAATTGTACGTAAGCTTTTTCAGAAATATAAGAATGCATTAGAATTATCCAATGCTGATTTGAATGATATAAAATCAATTATACATAGCATAGGTTTTTACAATATTAAAGCGGAAAGAATTAAACAAGTATCCAAGATCATTTTGGAAAAATTTCATGGAATTGTCCCAAATGAAATTGAAGATCTATTAGGATTACCTGGTGTAGGAAGAAAAACTGCAAACTGTGTTTTGGTTTATGCTTTTAATAAACCTGCCATACCAGTTGACATTCATGTTCATAGAATTTCCAACAGAATTGGTATTGTTAATACTCGTAATGCAAAAAAAACAGAAGAAGAATTAATAAAAATAGTAAACAAGGAATATTGGTTAATATTAAATAATATTTTTGTAATTTATGGACAAAATATTTGTCTTCCGATAAGGCCTAAATGTCACATATGTAGTTTAAAAGATATATGCAATTTTTATACAAATCAAAAAAAAATTTAAAATAATTTTACTCATCATCACGATCTCTTTTCTTAATTTTGAGAAGATAGAATACTATCCCTCCTACTAGAACTAACATAATGATAGGTAGAAAATATAATGGAGAATCCCTTGGATTACCATATGTAAGATCAAAGGAAAGATATCCATCCAAAGTGTTTATCGGCGAATCGGTATCGTCTTTTCCATATATAGCAATAGAACCTAAGCTAAAACCATCTAATGATAACCTGTCAATGACTATTCTTTTACCATTAGTAACTGTTAAACCCTGATTATTAGCATGTGCTACCATAATAGGTTCATCACGAGACCATCCATCGGTATCTTGTTCGTGAACTCTTATGTATCCAGATTCATTTGTATTTACAGCAACCCAGAACTTTTCATTCTGTTCAAACATTGCTAATTCAATAAATTTTTCGCTAGGCTGATTTTCCATCAATTTAATAATCGTTTTTGATTCTGAAGAATTGTTATAGGTCATATTATTCTCAATACCAAGAATCCAACTAACGTCTTTGGGAATTTCATAGGTGTAGATCACTGGATTTTTACGGTCTGTGTTCGATGCGCTAAAGGGAACTACAAAGCTTTCATGACTTTTTGATTTTGTTACATCAAAGTTTTCTTCTATTGATTCTGATTCATTTTGAGCAGATACACAAGTATTTAAAAATATTAAGAATATGAAAGCACCAATAAAAGAAAATTTCAACATGGATAATATAGAATTTGCATACATTGATTGCATTTGATATAATTATTTTAGAGTAATATGAACGTAAATCACGAAATAAAAACAGGAATATTATGAATCCTTCTCAAATCTTTTAAGTAAAAAATAAAATGAATTATCAGATTTAGATAGTTAGTACGACGATGATGATGATGATCATATCAAGATACAAATGGATCTTGAAAATTTATAATTACATCAGCAATTTCTGGCCTCATTAAATGTTTTCCTGGCATTTCTCCAGATGATACCATCTTTCTCATTCTTGTTCCAGATAATTCTTCTTTGAATTCGGAACCATGAGGACAGTTTCTGTCATTAGCATATCCTAAACATTTATTACAATAATAGAATGATGGAAAAAATATTGGTTCAATTCCAATATCAGTATACTCGTCGAAGATTTCATGAGCTGCAAAAGGACGATAATAATTACCTACCCCTGCATGATCTCTTCCTACTATAAAATGAGAACAGCCAAAGTTTTTTCTCATAATGGCATGATGAATCGCTTCTTTGGGACCCGCATACCTCATTTCGGTATGAAGAGTAACAAACATAACTCTTTCTTGTGGATAATAATTTTCTATTAACTTTTTATATGATTCAAGTATCACTTCGTCTTTAAAATCACCTGTTTTCTTTTTTCCGATCAAAGGGTTGAGAAATAATCCATCATAGATATTTAAAGCAGCTTTTTGAAGCATTTCATGTGCGATGTGGGGAATATTCCTGGTTTGAAAACCGACTATAGTTTTCCACCCTCTTCTTTTAATCTCTTCCCTAGTCTTTATAGGTTCTAATCTATAATTTCGTAATTTGAAGTTATTTATCTTTTTACAAACACTAATTCTTCCAGAAACTAAGTAATCTTTCATTTTAAACGTCTTAGATACGCCTGGATGTTGTTCATCGTCTGTTAGATATAATGCCCTCACCATCTCTAATTTATCAAAGGAATAAAATTCATCAAAATATAGAGTGGCAAAATGTTCACCTTTATTCTTTAGGGATATTTCACGATAATCTTGTATTTTTTTTGCCATTGATTCTTCCACATCCAAGACTATAGGAATCGTCCATGGCAAACCATTTCTTAATCTTCCACATTTCAAAACACTTTCAAAATCAGATTGTCCAATAAAACCTTCTAACGGACTAAAAATACCATCTCCAATATTTTCAACATCATTTCTAAGGTTATCATCAAGCTCAATGGAAAACATATCATGGGTATTGTTATTTTTTGATTCAAAAATTCTGTTTACAAGTCGACCGCCATGTGGCTCCGGAATTTTTTTTATAATATTATTTTGAATAGATATATTCTCCAATTTTTTATCTTTTAAACCATTAACTGTATTATTAACTCTAGATATATTTCTATTACCTCGCATATATGGATTCTTAATTATTGTGATCTTAAAGATTCATTTTTTTTTACTAATGTCAATGTGGAGTCCACACTCTTTTTGAGAAGACTCCTCCCACCACCACCTGCCAGATCTACGATTTTCACCTTTGCTTATAGCTCGAGTACATGGTTCACATCCAATACTTGGAAATCCCATATCATGTAGTTTATTATATGGAACAGCATTTTCCTTTATGTATTCCCAAACCATATCTTCACTCCAATCAGCGATGGGATTAATCTTTAATATATTATTATGAGTTGGATCAATCTCAATTTTTTTAATATTTAAACGGCTAAGAGCCTGTTCCCTTCTTAGACCTGTTATCCATCCATCAAGAGACGCAACAGATCTATTAAGTGGATTTACCTTTCTTATTTCACAGCATAATTTTCTATTTTCTATACTTTCATACATAAGATTAAACCCTTTTGTACGTACCATTTGTTCGACTTGTTGTGAATCTGGGAAATATGATTCTATAGAAATACTATACCTTTTACGTATTTCATCCATAACATCATAGGTTTCTTGATTTAACCTACCTGTATCTAATGTCAGGATTTTCGTTTTACTTTTATCTATTTTGACCATCATATCTATAATAACAACATCTTCTGCACCAAAACTTGATGCTAATGCAACCCTATTTCCAAACTTTTCAATTGACCATTTAAGAATATCTGTTGCAGTTTTTTTTTCAAATCTGTTGGCCAAATTATCTATTTCAAAATTATTCGTAGATCTTTGACTGGTATTGCTTAAAAATGTAAAATTATCATCATCTATACTGTGTTCACAATTAGATTCTATCACAATAATATAACTTAGTTAAAATTTGTATATATTCATTTTGAGTTGCTAACAGCAAGATATCAAATAATAGTTGATTAATCTTTAAGAATGGTATGTTTATTTTAGACGCTGTTTTTGCAAAACGGAATATCTAATATTATAGCTATAACCAGATATAAAATAAATAGCTTTACAAGTTTCATTATAGAGAATAACATAAAACGATTTTAATAACTACTTTAGAGCATACTAGAAAATTGCAAATATGTTTGTTTGAATAAACTTATTTTCCTGTGGTAGTGTTATAGACATAATTTAGATATATATGAAGTCAATAATTAAATAAATTATTAAAAAATATCTATATTTTAATATCATTACTATAATTCATTACATAGATTATATTGAATACAGATTTTTGGGAGAATATTTACAAGTACAAAGAATATGGTTTTGAACCACTTAATTGGCTTTCTACCTTTTCAAATGAAATTGATTCAGACTTGTTAGAATTTTCTCTAAATAAAATTAAAGGAACAAATTGGAAAATCACACCAGACTGGTTTGATTCGTTTTACAAAAGTGAAAAAAAGAATCCAGAAGTTACTAGAAGAATTTATGAACTATCCGACGCATATCTACAACAAAGCGAGACAGGTATCAAAAGATCACTAGCAATTCTTCAATTGAATAAGGATATTGTGGACAAGCAAGAAAAACGCCTCAATATTCTATCAAATTTAATAAATAGTATTAAATCAAAATGTATAACAAAAAAAATTAGTGCAATAAATACATCATCAAAAAAGCAATTTGCATTGTTAGACTTTATTGAATCAAGGCGAGGAAATAAAGTAGGATATTTCATTGCTAATAATTATATTACTCAAGTAACTGACGTTTTATGTTCTCCTGAATCTGACATTCATTGTAAATTAACAGTAGCTGGAGTCATAGAAAATCTGAATTTAATAGGATGTGTAGACGAATTTAAAATTTTTCCTATCTATGATGCACCAAAAGAAGAAATGCTTGATGCTATCAGACAGAATTTAGATTCAATTACCTTATCTAATAATATATATATGGAAGATTATAGTGCTTTGAAACTTGGTAACCTATTTTTTGGAGCCAGTGCTACTGCTACAACATACAGAGAAATTCCTACAAGATATACTGAGATAGAAGAAGAAATGAAGGTTATAGTTACTGACAAATTTGGCTCTATAATTCCCTTAAGCTTATTTTTGTTAACAAAAATAAACGAGGAAAACATATCTGTTTTTGAAAAACATGGTATATTTATTAATGAACTTGAAAAGGAAAAAGACAACATCATTAATAACTTGAGTCATCCAAGATTTGAGCTTGGAAAGCTAATAAACAAATATTGCCCTGATTTTGAAGGAAAATTTGACAAGACTTCCCATATTACTGCAGTATTTCCCATTTTAACCCAAGGTGTTCTAGCTCTCAAGAAGATAGCTGAATACATTGATAGCGAAATAATTATAGATAAAATTCCTATTAAACATAAGGAAATGTGTTTATATGCTGTTAAAGAATATTTTGTGCAACATTCTACTTCTTCCTTTAATGGTTGTCACTTGATAATAGCATCAAGAGAATGTACTGACTCCATAATGCAAGACTTGAAAAAAATTCATCTTGAACCAGAAGTTATTGGAAAAGTCGGGAAAAAAGGTAAACCACTTTTGAGTATTAAAGACGTAGAGATTGATAAATATATTCTGAGAAGATCAAAAATATATAAAAAAATTAGGTCGTTTAGAGCAAAAGGTTTTGAAGATATAGATAAAGATGGTAGAAGATAACTATCAATATTCTTATTATATATTTACTCTGCTTAGTTTAACAACAAATTCTGACAAAAATTGGGTTTAAAATGTTAATTATTAATAAAATTAATAATAAGAAGGACGGCCAGACTTGTCTCTGAAAACTTTTCCGAATTCTGACAATTCAGATAATTGACTCTCATTAAATACAGTACCATCTTTGCAGACAAGTTTGTCATTTATACAACAACTTGCACAAATCCCTATTCCACATTTCATGTATCTTTCCAGGCTAGCTTGAATTGGAATGGAATAAGGTATCGACAAATTATAAATACTCTTCATCATAAGTTCTGGTCCACAAGTATAAATCATATCGAATTTTTCTTTCTTTAAAATGTATTTTAAAGCATCTGTTACCACTCCTTTTACTCCATAACTACCATCCTCAGTGGTAACAATTATGTTAGTACTGATTTTACTTAATATTTCTTCTAGGATGACTTTGAAAAGTATCTCTTTCTGTGTTTGTGCGCCCATAATTATTGTACATCTTCTTTGCATTTTGCTCAAGACAGTAGAAAGACGCATTAATGGAACTAAACCAGTTCCGCCTCCTATTAATATAGGATTTTTTAAACTCTTACTTACATTAAAGTAATTACCATAAGGTCCACGTATACCAATTAGATCATTTTGTTTTTTTTCAAAAAGAGAGGTTGACCCAAATCCGTGTTTACGTATTGTGATCGCGGCATGATCTTTCTTATTTGAGATCATGACACTCATTGGAAGTTCTTCTTTCCTTGGAATCCAGACCATTAAAAATTGCGCAGGTTTTGCATTTGAAGATAACCTATCATTAAAGACAATAGTCTTTACAGATGGAGATTCCTCAATTACCTCTTCGATAACAACAGTACGTATTTTATCAATATTTATGTGCAAGACCAATAATCTCCTTTATGTTCTTGCAATTTTTCTTCTCCAAATATCTTGTAATTCCTAATTTTATCTCATTGAATGCTTTCAAACCTTCAAATCCTATGACAGAACCTAATTCTATCGCTGTAGCACCTGCCAAAATATATTCTACTGCATCTTCCCATGTAAATATTCCACCACATCCGATTACAGGAATATTGACTTTTTTAGTTATTTCAAAAACACATCTTACTCCTATAGGTTTTAATGGAATCCCAGATAATCCACCTACTTTATTGCTCAGTATAGGCATGCCAGTCTCTACATTTATTGCCATTGCTCTAATAGTATTGATTGCAGTTATGGCATCTGCTCCTGACTCTTGGATTTTACTTGCAAGTTTTAAAACATCGGTATTTCCAATTCCAACTTTGACAATTACAGGTTTTTTGGTTTTTGACTTGATAGTCTTAATTATTTTAGTTACCAAATCAAGGTCATCACCAACTTCCATACCCATCTTGGCCACATGTGGACAAGAGAGATTAATCTCATAACCCAAAATATTCAACTTGTCAAATTTACTTATTAGTTTTGGAAAATCTGACTGGCTAGACCCAACAATACTAACTATAAGCGGAATTTGATTATTCATAATTTCATGAGCAAATACATCAGATCCAGGATTTGCAAGCCCCACAGCATTTAGATAACCTTTTTCTCCCAAGGAAACAACGGTAGGACCTTTGTATCCATCTAGAGGACCAACACTTATTGATTTACTGACTATAGCTCCTAAACCATCATGATATAATCTGTTGAAAATTTCCTGAGAAATACCTAAAAAGCCAGATGCAAGAAGAAGTGGGTTTTTAAGATGGATTCCTGCAAGATCAATAGACAACATATTAGATGAATTATAAAAACTTTTAATGTTAGGCGTAGTTAATGAACTTGAATTATTTTTCAATTTCTAGTTGTTTTAATAATTTAATATCTTATTAGTTGTTCGTTTTAGAGTTATTTTAACATCAAAAAGATGAAAGTTTACTAAAATATCTAGATATATTCAACATTTCTATTTTGATTTTTTTAATAAAATGTCAACTATTAATATGCAAATACATTTACAATTTACTTTATATTAGACAATAAATAAGCTAAGAATTAAACAATTAATCGAAATAATGTTTCTTATAATGTATTACTAATTATAAAA
>JANWKP010000288.1 GCA_025451315.1 Nitrososphaerales archaeon
TAAATAAGTCTATTGTGGTTTCTTTTTTATTCCTGTTTAATTGCATGTGGAAGCTCCATTCAAATAAGCTTAATTCTTGCTCATCCAGTCCTGCATAGATATAATAATTTGTTTCATCAATATGCGTTAATTTTGCGTTTATGCTTTTACATATTTCTGGAATAATTTTGAAAATTGTTTCACTAGGTTCATTTGTTTTAATTTGTGCCCAACTGAAGAGCATTTTAAATCACTTAATTGTAATCATATAAAAAAATTTTATGACCAATCTGGTGTAGGAACGTCTCTATAGAGATTTACCACATGGATTCTTGAAAAGCGGAATTAGTCCATGATTTTAAATACAGGCAAAGCCATTCTATTTACTATTTCTTTTTAACATTAAATATTTTATAGAATGAAACAAACCTTAAAAGAAATTTTGATAAAATTATGCATATCCTTTCCACCTCCTATATATATTACAATACCTGGATGTAATCTTGGATGAATTTATTTATATTTGAAAGTTCATTTTTTTATAGAAAAAGATATGCTAAATGCAAAATGGTTTATTTTGGTGATGTGAATGGGGAAGGCAATAGAAAAAATTGTGAAAATGAAAACTACTTTGACACACGTAGATAAAGAAATTTTAAAATTTCTTTTAACGCCTGACAATAAAGATTCCTCTGTGGCTTTATCTAATAAACTTGGTATCCCCTTAACTACTATTCAGCGTAGACGTAAACGATTAGAGAAAGAATATCTTCGAACCTATCACACTATTAATCTTGAGAATCTTGGATGGCGTCGTGTAGATTTTTTAATTACTACACTATATGGAAAGACAAAATCTATTTCAGAGCAGTTGCTACAATTAGATGAAGTAACATATGTAGGAAGAAGTATAGGCCAACACTCGATTGATTTGCAAGTAGAAGTAATTATTAAAGATAATGCAGAATTGTTGGATCTCCTAGAAAAAGTAAAAGCAATGGATGGTGTTCATGAGGCTATCTGGATTGAAATTGTGGCGGTTATGGGAAGAAAAAGATCTATACCTTCTCGAATCATTGATAAATTTTAAAATGCTTATAAATATGTATTAAAATCTTTTTTTTATTATATTTTTTTTGGTTTTTTTTTTTGCATTTATTGATATTTATGGACATTTATTTCATTTAGTATCCAATTGTGGTGCAACCTCTTTAATGTTTTATTCTCTTTATCATTATTATTATGATGCTAATGGAAATTAGTCAAGATCAAAAAATTCGATCGATTTGGAGGAAATGTTTTCTCCAATTTATTGCATTAGATAATGATGTCTTGTACTATTATAAAAATTTGCCGCCAAATGTTTCTGTTGATAGGAGCCCATATTGGCCAATAATTAAAGATATTTCTTCTCAATATCTTGATGATCCATCAGGAAAACAATCTGATGCGAATATAGATTCTGAAACAAAGGATGATGATAAAAAGGATCAGTCCACAACTACTACAACTACCGCTATCATTAATATCAATAAATCAAGAAGCGATCAAAATTATATTCATTACAGAACAAGTCTTTTTCTACAAGAAATCTTGTGCTATCCTCTACTATACCCTGAAGTTTTATACACTATCAAAGAACACTATAGTAGTACTGAAGAAAAAACAATTGGAAAAGATAAATCTAATATTAGGAATTTACTTGCTGATAAAATTGAGAGAATATCTAATGGTAAACGTCCTCAAATTGAGATAATAAATATTTTGTTAAAAGTGATTTTTAAATTGGGATCCTTTTCTTCACCACAGAGCCAATCTTTGTTACCTTCATCATCTATATCATCGTTTGAAAATGAAAATAACTATACTTATGATGATATGGAACAGCAGGTTGTTGATGGACAGAATAGTGAATTGGATGTAGTGGATAATTTACTAACATATGATACACCGAATGAAAATCAACAAAAAGTTAAAGAAGATAACATGCTTGATTTAGTTAATTTACGTGAAATTTATGATGAATTGGTGCCTATTGTTAATTACTTTACAAACAACAACAGTAGTTATAGTGTTAATATGGATATAGGTATCTTGGATACTATACTTGATAATTGGAATCTCTTTTTTAATTCTTATATATTAAAATCATCTTTTGAACCTTTATCTGTAATTGATCATCTTGTAAGAGAACTATCTAACCTTGAAACTCGTTTTTCAAACTCAAAACCAATGATAAGTCAAGATGATTATTTATTTTATTCTGATCAGTTAGATAGCATAAAAAAATATCTAAATAAAGCATTTTCTTTAAATGGGATACAAAAAAAGCGTCTTTATTATCTATATGATCTTTTGAATAATCCTTCTTATACTCGTACTCTCTCTATTTTTAGAAGTCTAGATGAAAGTCCTTCATCGCATAATAGATTCAGTGAAGGACGATTGGCGTTTCTTCGATTAATATATTGGACTTTAACTGAAAAAAACGAATTAAAGGATATTTATCTTGAATGTATAAATGATAACAATAAAAAGCAATCAAAAGATAAGACTCCTCCTATAACTTATTCAAATAAGAAATTAAGTGCTCGTGCTCTTTTCCCTGATAGTGATGGTAAAAGTAATAATTATCTTGACTATAGAATTGATATAAGACGATATAAAAAAAGTGTAGATAATCTAGCAAAATCCCTGCAAACGCCAGGGCAACTTGAGATTATTCTTAAACAAACTGGGAGGTTTTCAATTTGATATCCAGTGATAAAACAGTTGTTTTCAACAACAATGACAACAATTCCATCCTTAGATCATCATCTCTATCAAATCCTATGATGAGATCTGTTACTAGTAATAGTAATAAATACTCATTTCATCTTACTTTCTCTTATTTTCTTGAAAGCACCGGATTAGTCGAAGTTTTTCGTGCATTGTTCAAATCATATCTACAAACAGATGAAATACTAAAATTAGATTCAAAGAATAAAGAAGATGAAAAATTAATAGAAAAGTTAGATGAAGTGATTCAATATGTATATCCAATAGAGCATTCATCAATTGCTCATGATATAGGTATAGAACAGCTACGATATAATGCATATTGGCGATTATATGGATATACTATAAAGGGAAAAGACACTGGATTTTCAAAAGTAAGTAGTAGCTATACTGAATTTAACAAAGATTTTGAAACTATTATTATAAATATATTAGAAGGAATATTTTTCAGAGATATAACCACCCTTCCAAACATTTCAAATTCTGAAGCAGTAGCTGATTTATTATATACGTTTACTAACACCATTAATAATCATACTTACAACAAAATTCCTTATATCACACAGTATTGGGGAAACGCAATCTATTCGTTACTTATACTACTTGATGATAATCACCTCTTCAATGATAGACTTTCACTTGTATCAAAGGGTAGAGATCAACGATTGATGGATCTTGGCATAAAACTAAATATACCCGTTGCTTCCACGTGCAATTTCTTTTTTATACTGGCAGATCAAATAGAGCAATTCTTTATGTTAATTGAAAATATTGATTGGAGTACTAATAATCCAGATCGTAGTAATGTTGCTGCTAATCTGTTTGAAAAAGAAAATGAAGGATTATTTAAAGGTATAGCAAATTCCTGGAAACAAGTGACTGTTACAAAAGATCTTGTTAGTGAAGCACTTAAAGAGAAATCCTAGATAAGGTAATAATGTGACTCATAGTATCATATAATATAATATACATAAAAGAAGTTGAAATATAATAATTAAAAGAAATAGTCGAACTAACTCTAAGAAAGATAAAGTGGACATCAATAACAATGATGTTCATGATGTTAATTTACAAAAGGATAAAGAATCTTTATCAGAGCATCCCTTTGTAAGTGCTCCATCTCTTGAAAATAAAAGACCGGATAATGTGGTAAATCCTCAAGATTCTAATTCTGAGGATGCCTATCATTCTGAAAATGGTGATTTAAAAAAAAGTATTATAACTGCACAAACAAATAGCACCATAGATAAATCACAATACGATATAATACAAAGTGATAAAATTAACAGATCAGAATCAACATTGTTTATTGCATCAGGACAAGTTCTAGGTCATCATTCTAACGAGGAACTTGCTCTAATTCCAGTTGCAGGCGCAGCTGTGCATATTTATGCACTATATCTTCAAAATGAAGAAAAAAAAATTGGAGATGCAATCACCGATAGTAATGGGTACTATAAAGTATCAGTCTTTAATGCCAGTATTGATCAGAAACAAGTTAAAGAAATTGGACAAAAAATATTAACTGATAAGAATAGTGGTTGTCATGTCAAATATGAAGTAAATAATAAGTCTGAATATATATCTTTTAATGGAAATGTTAGTTTAATCGCAAGAGTATACGATAAAACAGGATCTTTAATTGGCAGTTCCTCTCTTGTTTGTGCACAGCTTTTATCGGATATAAAAATGCCCTCTATAACTCTAAGCATAGATGTTGATAAAGCGGTAGTGCCTTCAGAATATGATTGTTTAATTAATGCGATTCTACCGTTTTTTAAGGACAAAAAGGTATCTATACCCTATAATTTGATCACAATACTGGATCAAATTTCATGCTGGCAAGACAAGGATATAGACATTGTATCCTGTCAAACAGGTATTAATAAAGAAAGGTTGACCATTTTAATAAAATCGTCTTTGCTCCAGAAAAAAGCCTGTGAGCAGAAACTTGGTCTTTTATCGACAGAAGTATTTTATGGTTTATCACTACAAGGAATCAATTTTGATTTCAAGCAAGCTTCTCTTTGGAAGGCAAAAAGCTCTATGGATGCATTACAAAAAGCTACTAAAAGCAATATCATCTCTTATAAATTACTTGACTCTATCGACAACATTCTAGAACAGCTGACTGTTTTTATGACACATCAAGCTCTTGATTCTCCTTTAAATGATGTTTATCGTACTGTTGATCTTCTTAAACTTTGCATTCCGACTACAGAGGATCAATTAACATTTTTAAAACTTCTATTTAACCACGATGATCCTATGGATGAGTTATGGAAAAAATTAAATGAACAACAAAAACAAAAACAACCATCAGAATTTAGTATACTGAATAATAATAATGATGCTAGTCCAATAAATAGAATACAAACAACTTTTCAAATTGCAGAGCTAACTCACAACAATATTCCCTTGATCAAGTCTCTTCTAAATTTAAAAAAAGAAAGTCCTCTACAGTCAATTCAAGAGCTGACTGTTTTAGATTATAGTGATTGGATGAAACTATTTGATAATTCTTCAATACCCAAGGAGCAGCAAATTCCTATTCCTTCTGATATTACTGGTAATAATCATAATGAAAAGGTATCAAATTATATTGGCATTATTATTAATACGCTTGAGAAAGCCTATCCTAGTCCATACATAATTAAAAGAATTAGTCAAACTCCTTCAATAGATACAAACATTGTAAGAAAAATTCTTGAACAGAATCCAACATTTGATCCTCATTTTGATCCTCCTAAAGATATCAACTGGGGAGAAATAGGTAAGGACAAAGCCCTTAAAGAAAAAGCATTGGAGGCGTTGGAAATATTTCGTCATGAAGTTAATATGTTCTATGATGTGGATTACATGTTGTTACTATCTTTTGAAAATAAAAAAAGTTCAATGGATAAAACACATGCTAAAGACATGATTGATTTTGGTAAGACCAAATTAAGTTCATCATCTGATATTAAAGATAGTAACGTTCTTTTTATAAATCCAATTCGAGAAAATACTAAAAAATTCTTTGCTAATTGTCCTGATTTTGATTTAATTAAACATCCTGTTGCAAATTATATCGAAGAACATAAGGATGCAGCGCTAAAAGGCATTGATCAGGACTTTATAGTCCAAACAATAAAACATATTCAAAGTGTTCAAAGAATTACTAGAGTCGCACCAAAATCTGAATATGTTCAAACTTTGTTAGGTGAAGGACTTGACTCTTCTTATCGCATAACCAAGATGGCTCAGGAATTCTTTGTTGACAGGTTAGGTGTTAAACTTGGAGGAAAGGGCAATGCCCAGCTAATTTATAATACTGCACTTCACACCCATTCTTTAATACTTAATGCAGCAACCAACGCAATTATTGGGTTAAGAGATGACATTCCACGTGCTATTGGATCTGCATCTGACAGTATTAAGGAAATACCGGATATTGCAACTCTCTTTCCTGGGTCACTAAATTTCTGCGAATGCAAACATTGTCACTCAGTTTATAGCCCTGCTGCCTATTTCGTCGATTTGTTAGAATTCCTACGGTGGACCCCTAATAACGAGGCATTGAATGAACTCTTAAACCGAAGACCAGATCTTGAATACATAAAGCTTAATTGTGAAAATACAAATACTCTCATACCGTATGTAGATTTAGTAAATGAAATATTAGAAAGTTATATACGATATAAACAATCACTTCCATATGTTGGACATAAATTAGGAACACCAATTTTTCCTCCACTTCCTATAGGTGTTTCTCCACTACCTTATGACCCACATCCAAATGATACAACAGAAGGAGCAACGCCTGATCAGCTCGGCGTTAACCCTGAAAATATAAATTATGATGCATACAAAAATTTAGAACAAGCAGTATATCCTTTTTCACTTCCATTTAACCTGCCCCTTGAAATGGTACGTGTCTATCTAGAGCACCTTGGAGTTGGATTTTTCTCTTTACTTGAATCATTTCAAAAAAATAAAAATATAATGGATCCAAGCAAAGGTGATCCTTCTGATTTTGCTATTGCATCTGAATATCTAAAAATTTCATTACAAGAATATCAGATTCTTACTGGAAAAGATTTTCTTAATTCTCCAGTATCATTTCCTTCTACAATTACTCAAAAAGTTAAAGAATTCTATGGCTTTTATAATTTTGTACCTCCTATACTTAAGCTCTGGAGCGTTAGGCCTGAAGTAGTGTTTTTGCAACATCGACTCTATATGCTAGGGATATCGTTGGGTCAACACCACCAAGAAGGTGTATTTGACTATAATACTGAAACTGCAGTAAAGTCTTTTCAGCAAAGCAACGGTCTCATTCCTGATGGTAATGTTGGATCCGATACATGGGATAAATTATTAAATTATGATGACCCTGGTTTTGTTTTTTATGCATCTTTCCTTAGGTTTGTGCCTGAATTCTTATCACGTACAGGGATTGCATATGATGATCTGCTTCAATTATTAAATACACGGTTTATCAATTTTAATAAATTTATCGAACTTAAAGTACACTCTACTGCTATTGGTGAAATAGCAGACCCTTGTAATCTGAATCAAAATACATTGGAATATCTTTTTGCCGAAGATGCAGACAAAATTCATAGATTTATAAGACTTTGGCGAAAACTTGGAGATTGGAAAATACGGGATCTTGATATTGTAATCTATGTACTTGGGAAAGATAAGACTGCAGTAGCAGATCAATACAAAATTGACGAGCATTTCTTGCTCAACTTGGCACAAATGAAAAAGTTAAATGAAACCTTAAAACTTCCATTGAGCACATTACTATCATTTTGGGCAGATATTGATACCTACATATATGACAATAATAAAGATGATAGCCCTTATACAAAAATATTTCAAAACAAGGGCATAATTTATCCCCTTGATAGAGCATTTGAGTTAAAAGAGCCTGAGAGATCAGATCTCAAAGTTAGTACTACTGAGTTAATTAAAAATCATATCCCGACAATCTTGGCTTCACTACGTTTAAATGATGTAGATCTTGATTCAATGATTGAACAAAAACCATACTTACCTAAACCTGGTATAAATAATGATGGTATACCTGCTGCAGATGACGTTCTAAGCCTTGCTAATCTATCTACGTTATATCGTTTTTCAACTCTAGCAAAAGCTTTGAAATTGAGAATTCCTGCGTTCCTTTCACTTCGAACTTTGATTGTAGGATATGATACTAACAATCCTAAAATTCAATCATATCCTTTTGAATCTGTAGAACAAACTACACAATTTGTAAATATTGTTAAGAAAATTAATGACTCGGGCTTTTCAGTTGCAGAACTTAACTATCTTTATAGAAATGTGTCTGCATCACTACTACCATGGTATTCTGGTAACGATCCTACACCCTTGCGGCAAAATGTGACGACTCTGCTTCGAAGCTTGCAAGATGGAATAAGGAAAATCAAAAGCGATAATACTACTACTACTATCAAACCTGATCCTTCCGGAGCAATTCTTCAAGGAAAATTACCTTCTGTAATCGACAAGTCACTTGTAGAAACTGCGATTAGTATAATCAACGGAACTTCTAAAGCGAGTGACCCGGATAAAAAGAAGTTTATAGAACTTAATTTTGCCCATTTCCTAGATCCTATTGAAGCAGAACAAATTCTCATTCCTAGCACTCCATCTGACCTAGATGTAGAAAAAAGCTACTTTTATGTTTTACAACATATTGAGACATATATTATAAAATCACTTTCAGAGAACTTTATAATACAAACTTTAAGTCAAGATCTAAGTCTTGATAGTGATGTAGCAAGATCGTTATTGCTATCTCAAACCTCGCCTCTTGAGATTTATATTGATAAAATGCATACCATCTCAAAGCCTGTATTTAATATTCTGTTAGGGCTGGTTGGTGATGGTCTATCTGCAGATTACTTTAATACCGACAACTTTGCAGGCGCTTCAAAAAAATCCATAGACAAACAGATTAATTTTCACTGGGGTGAAGAATCTCCTGATAGTTCTTTTATTACTACGCCTGCCAATCCGCCGTCTAATCCTCCTCATGATAATAATTTCAGTGTTAGATGGACTGGAAAATTACTAGCTCAATATGATGAAGTTTATACTTTTTATATACAGACTACTGGTAAAGTAAAACTATCACTTGATAATAATGTAATCATTGACAAATCAGCACCAGTATCACAGACTGATTTAAGGAGACCTGTGGAATTCAGCAGTATAGATGTTCCTCTAAAGGCAGGTAACATCTACAGCATATCTCTAGACTATGTTTCTTACCTTAATACCGTTGGAGTCAGATCTGCTGACATAGAGCTTCGCTGGAGCAGTAGTAAATCTACACCAAAATCAATTATTCCAACGGATAATTTTTACTCTAACTCTGATTTTTCGTTTGAACTTGTTCTTAAATCCTATTATTTGTTAAACAAAGTGGGACTTTTAATCAGACGATTGCAGCTTTCAGTAAAAGAGATATCTTACATTTTTGATCATTCTTCTGATTTTGCAGGCCTTGATCTTAAGGATTTGCCTATATCTGATTTTAAAACTTTTATTGGCAGTTCTCCGATTTCAGTACCTGCAATAACAATCGATACATCACAGACGCCGTTTGATCTTGGTGAACAGGAGAATGTCGATAAACAAACACCGCTGCTATTTAATCAATGGAGCAATCTGGTTGACTTTGTATGTTTTAGGAATAATAATATTATTAGTTCTGAAGATACAGACATTATTGATTTTTTCAATACGCTTGAAATCCAAACATCGCCCAATTTCTCTCCTATTGATACTACAATAGATAAATTGGGTGCAATAACTGGATGGGACAGAAAAAGTCTAAGCCTCCTAGTGGGAATAGCTGGCTTTAACTATATCAATTCAGATTTAAAGAAAATAGACCAATTAGTTCGTTTATTGAAATGTTTGGAATTAATAAAACGTTTAGGGGTATCTGTATTACAAATATTCAAATGGATTAATTTAGTAAATAAAAACACTATTGATGCTGAAGCTATAGAGATAGTACAAGATATCAAAAAATCTGTGAAAGCCAAATATGATGATGCTACATGGTTTTCAGTGGCAAAACCTCTAAGCGACGTTCTGCGGGTTAGACAGAGGTCAGCCCTTGTAGATTTTATACTCAACATGTCTATTGTAAAAAATAATAGAGGTATTACCGATACAAATGGCCTATTCGATTATTTTTTGATTGATGTTGAAATGGGTTCATGTATGGCTACATCAAGAATCAAACAGGCGATATCTTCGATACAACTCTTTATTCAACGTTGTTTGATGAATTTGGAAGAGAAGATAAGTCCTTCCTACATTTCAGCGGAAAGATGGGCATGGATGAAACACTATCGTATTTGGGAAGCAAACAGAAAAGTTTTCCTTTATCCTGAAAATTGGGTAGAGCCAGGGTTAAGAGATAATAAAACCCCATTTTTCAAAGAAATGGAATCTGAACTCTTGCAAAATGATATTGATGCTGATGATGTGGAATCAGCATTTGAGCACTACTTAGAAAAATTAGACCAAGTATCTCAATTACAGATAGCTGGTATGTGTTGGGAAAAAGATCCCCGACAGATGCTTCAAAAAGGTATGCGCGGGACGGAAGTACAGGATCTTCAAAAAGCCTTGAATGAGCATGGTGTCAACCCTCAATTGGTTGTTAATGGTATTTATGACAATTTTACGGAAACTGCAGTATATAATTTCAATATATCCATTGGTGTGCCTTGGCTTGGTGGAATTGCGCATGTTGTAACTATAATGAGTTTAGGATTATCTGGAACAATTAATATCCTGCATGTTTTTGGGAGAACTCGAAGCGATCCTAGGATATATTATTACAGAAAACTGACTAACAATGGTATATGGACACCTTGGGAGAAAGTGGAACTCGACATAGAAGGCGAGCATTTAATTCCAGTATCATTTAACAACCGTCTTTATCTTTTCTGGCCGATCTTTAGTAATAGCACAAAGCCTTTAGAAAAGATTGTTATAAACAATGATCCAAACCATTATCAAGAAAAACCGAATATACCTGATGGATTCACATTATCTGTAAAATTAGCATGGAGTGAATA
Source organism: Nitrososphaerales archaeon (assembly GCA_025451315.1). Taxonomy (GTDB): domain Archaea; phylum Thermoproteota; class Nitrososphaeria; order Nitrososphaerales; family Nitrososphaeraceae; genus TH1177. Next base: position 10,872 of record JANWKP010000288.1, read on the forward strand.
TAAAGAAAAAGGTTGGTCCAAAAAACAAGTTTCGACTGGCGAACCCTTGAGAATCGATCCAGGAATACGTCCTGCAGATATCACATTTGTTTGCGAGAATTTGTATAATAAATCTATAAGGGAAAATGTTTTGACAATAGTTTGCATTACTAGGACAAATGATTTGGATTCTGAATATGATAAGTCAGGCCTACCTGCTGAGGTAGGTATACCTCCATTCATACTTACGGAAAAAAAAGATTCACTTGGCTACGTATTACCAGGATATTTTTACTTTAGGTGTGGTAACGCCTTGGTAACCGAGCAACTGGATATCTCTTATAGTAATATAAAAGAAGCAAAAAAACCATTCAAATTGATTCAAACATATTCCCCTAGTATTTTTAGAGGAAAACCTGATAGGGATAATCCTGATGGCATGGGATATATTGAAATTCCTGATATTCCTAAACCAAAGGACCCGCAATCCTTTGTTGGTAAAGAAGATTCATTGAATCTTTACATGGGTCCCGACCCAATATGGTATGATAATGGATGGGTATATCCAGACCCTGCCACATTAAATTTTACTATACATGGTATACCACAGTCTACTATTCTTTCTATTACCCCCGGTATCCATCATTTGATGGGTCCAGCTGCAAACGCCGTATTTTTAACTAGGGATGGCTTTTTCTTTAGTGATAATAAGAGAAATTACTTTGTAACCCGAGAAAAAGGCGGCCAGGTTCCTGGAACTGGACCTCCGAAAATATCGTTCTCAAATGATCCCCAAAGACCTAGTATTATGAGTTTCGCTTCTAGCACAAATTATGAAAATATGTTGCGATTCTATATCCATTTCCATCCACAGAGCTGTTACTTTGAAAGTCTTCTCCAAAGTGGTGGCATAAGTAATCTTCTCAGATTGTCTACCCAAACTAGAACATATGATATACCCCCTACAAATATTTTCAAATCAGAATACAATCCAACTGGCTTTGTGCATAAAACATATCCACAAGAGATTGTAGATTTTAGCGAGCAAGGCGCTTATTCTATATATAATTGGGAATTATTTTTCCATGCACCTTTCTTAATTGCAACGACTCTTAGTAAAGAACAAAAGTTTGAAGAGGCACAAAAATGGTTCCATTATATCTTCAACCCTATGATTAGTGATAGTTATGATCCAGTACCAAAAAGATATTGGAACTTTCTGCCATTTAACAATAATGATTCTACATCAGGAGTAATTTCCAAACTATTGGCCGCCTTACATAATCCTTCAGACCCTCAGCTAGAGGAAGTACAGAAACAGATTTTTGCTTGGTGGGATAATCCATTTAATCCTCATCTTATTGCCAGAATGCGATTGATGGCCTATCAGAAATCAGTAGTGATGAAGTACATTGACAATCTTATTGCATGGGGAGATCAACTATTTAGACAAGAAACCATTGAGACAATAAATGAGGCCGAACACTGCTATATTTTGGCCGCCGAGATTTTAGGAAAAAGGCCGTCTTCCATTGAAGCTACAGATCCAAAAACACAAACGTATAATACATTAATGCCATTTTTAGATAGCTTTTCTAATGCTTTAGTTGAAATCGAATCTAGATATCCATCTGCAAATCCACAAACAGAACAAATATCCAATATACCTGCAGATCATGGAATTTCAGGCCTTGGTCTTGGAACCACATTTTATTTTTGTATACCAAAGAATGATGTGTTGCTTGGATATTGGGACACTGTGGAAGACCGTCTATCCAAAATTCGTAATTGTATGGATATTGAAGGAGTTATAAGACAGCTTCCTCTATTTGAGCCTCCGATTGACCCTGCATTATTGGTGCGAGCTACAGCAATGGGACAGGATTTAAATAGTGTTTTTGCAGATCTACATGCTCCTCTACCATACTATCGTTGCCAATACTTGATTCAGAAATCACTTGATATGTGTACGTCAGTGAACAACTTGGGTTATATGCTGCTTTCTGCTTTTGAAAAGAAAGATGCAGAACACGTCGCATATTTGCGGGCAACCCATGAGAAATCTCTTTTAAAAGCTATGGTAGAAGTTAAAAAACAACAGGTTTACGAGGCCACAAATACAAAAGCTGCTATAGAAAAATCAAAGAAAGTGGTAGATGATCGTGCAACCCATTACAAAACCATTATTGACAGAATAGTAGAAGAAACTCAACATTTAGATAATATGAAGTTGGCAAATGATCGCCAAAATGATGCTGCCGAAGTTCAGAATCATGCGAGTATTGCACATTTATTTCCTAACATTACAGCTAGTACCGGACCTCCAGATGTCACGTTTGGTGGCTCATTTGTTGGATCAATGCTTAATGCATGGGCTATGAGCATCAATAATATAGCAAATAATTATTCCTATCAATCTTCTCGCTCAAACCAAGAAGCAATATTTTCAAGAAGAAAAGAAGATTGGGTATTTCAGGCAAGTCAAGCTGATTTAGAATCATCACACATACAAGCACAAATTGATTCAGCTGATAATCATTTGAAGGCAACACTAGCCGAACAGGATAATTTGCAAACACAAATCAATCAATCATCAGAAGTAGAAGATTTTCTACGGAGCAAATTTACTAAAGAAGATCTCTATCAGTGGATGAAAGGTAAGATAAGTGAGATATACTTTCAAGCTTATAAAGAGGCATATAAACTTGCAAAACGTGCTGAGCAGGCTTTTCGTTTTGAACGTGGAGTAGTTGATTCAAATTTTATCCAATTTGGCTACTGGGATAATTTAAAGAAAGGCTTGATGGCAGGAGAAAGCCTTCATTTAGCACTAAAGCAAATGGAGCATGCATATATTGATCAAAACAAACGCGAATATGAAATTACAAAATATATTTCTCTTGTGCTCTTTGCTCCATCTTCACTAATTGAACTAAAAGAGACTGGTAAATGTCAGGTTATCCTGCCAGAAGAATTGTTTGATGCAGATTATCCGGGACATTATATGCGTAGAATAAAAAATGTAACACTTACTATTCCATGTGTTGTTGGACCTTATACTAGCATCAACTGCAAGCTTACATTACTTCAAAACAAAATCCGTACAAGTAGTATTGCAGCTAGTCCATATGCCGAACAAGAAGATGATTCTCGAATTATTACAAATGCTGCTGTTGTGCAATCTATTGCTACAAGCCATGGTCAAAATGATAGTGGTATGTTTGAACTTAACTTTCGTGATGAAAGATATCTTCCATTTGAGGGAGGAGGTGTGTGTAAATCTACATGGCTGCTGGAAATGCCAAGAGAATGCAATAATTTTGACTTTAACACAATTTCTGATGTGGTTTTCAAGATAAATTATACATCGAGGGAGGGTGGCCAATCATTGAAAACATCTGCATGGAAAAATCTCCAAGACGTAGACTCGGGTCAAGATAGAATGTTTAACTCTCGTCATGAGTTTCCAAACAACTGGTACAAATTTTTACATCCTGGTGAAAATGAAAAAGAACAAATTCTTCAACTTAAATTAGAACCTGAACGCTTCCCATTTTTACTCGATCCGGATACTATCACAATAAACAAAGCCTTTATCTTTGTAAAGTTGAAATATAAAATCAAAAGCAATCGCCTAAACATATCTTTAAAAAACGATAAAGCTGGTTTAAATGAGAATATGTGGCTGGATAAGATCTCCCTCTATGGAAGTGACATCCTATATGGTCAAAGTCCTGCACCAAATAGAGATTTTGGTTGTGATATTACTAAACCTGATTGGTATATTCAAATCGCCAGAAAGGATATTCCAAGTTGGGCACGAAAAAAGAAAAGCGATGGAACTGCTGATGAAGTTATAACAATAGATAGTGAAAAATGCTACACATTAAACCTTGAGTCAATTGAAGATATATGGGTCTTGTTTACATATTCAGCCAAAAATCGCTTTGCTACCAAAGGAGTCTGAAAAGGTGAGAATATAATATGATCAATACCAAAGAAAATTCAGAAAAGGATAAAGATGTATTAAAGGGCAGTAGAGTAGATTATCAGAATAATAATACTTCTAACACTCTCACATCCACTTCCGCTCCCTCTGCTAATACGTCTAATCAGTCAAATTTGCCTTCTCTTTCTCTTCCCAAAGGCGGAGGTGCTATTCGTGGTATAGGTGAAAAATTTGCAGCCAATCCTGTTACAGGTACAAGCTCACTTAGCGTACCTATTCCTACCAGCCCTGGGCGCTCTGGATTTGGACCGCAGCTGTCATTGTCATATGACTCTGGCTCTGGCAATGGGCCGTTTGGTTTTGGATGGAATCTATCTCTTTCATCTATTACTCGAAAGACTGACAAGGGATTACCCAAATACCAAGACAACCATGATGATGAATCAGATATTTTTATCTTATCTGGTGTTGAGGACCTTGTACCTCTTCTAGTTCAAAAAGTCAATACCAACAACACCAATAATGAATTAGTGTGGTATCACGAATCGTTTAACCGTCAAATAGATGGCATAAATTATTTCATTCAGCTCTACAGGCCTAGGATTGAGGGGCTTTTTGCAAGAATTGAGCGTTGGACAAATATACAAACAGGGGTAATACACTGGAAGTCTATTTCAAAAGATAATATTACCACAATATATGGTAAAACACCAGAAAGTACAATTGCCGACCCTGCGGATCCAACACATCGCATATTTGGATGGCTGATTTCTGAAAGCTACGATGACAAGGGCAATGCGATACTTTATGAGTATAAAGCTGAAAATTCTGAGAAAATCGAGTTATCTTCTTTTATTCATGAGCAAAACCGTACTGACCTAAGTCGCTCTGCCAATCGTTATTTAAAGAGAATAAAGTACGGTAATAGAACTCCTCGAAAACAAAATGAAAATCTATCAACACGTAATGATTGGATGTTTGAAACTGTATTTGACTATGGAGAGCACTATTCAGAAAACAATCAAGGTCAACCAATAGATGTATTTGTTGATGATAATAATCCTAATTGGCTGTGGCAAACTCGCCAAGATCCATTTTCTATTTATCGCGCTGGATTTGAAGTAAGGACATATCGTCTGTGCAAACGTGTATTAATGTTTCACCACTTTCCAGAGGAACTTGGTAAATTTGACTATCTAGTAGGTGCTACAGAATTTACTTTTACTGAAAGTCCTATCGCATCTTTCATTACCAGTATAACTCAGTCAAGCTACATTCGCAAGATGGATGGTGACACCTATCAAAAAAAGTCTTTACCTCCACTTGAATTTGAATACAGCAAGGCAACTATACAAGATGAAATTCGAGAGATTGATAAGGGGAGCCTGGAGAATCTGCCATATGGTTTAGATGGAACACGCTACCAGTGGGTAGATCTTGATGGCGAAGGGATTTCAGGTATCCTTACAGAGCAGGCTGGCTCCTGGTTTTATAAGCATAATCTTAGCAGTCTGCCTGTAACAACAGGACCAAACGGTAAACCTGTTGTTGTAGCACGCTTTGAGCCATTACAAATGGAGGCCATAATCCCTTCTTTCTCTGGTTTGAATGAAGGCAGTAGCAGACAGCAATTGATGGATTTAGCAGGTGATGGCAAGCTTGATCTAGTAAAACTTGATCGTTTTGTTTCAGGATTTTTCAAGCGCTCCTCTAATGGTGATAATAACAGTGAAAGCTGGAAGAATTTTATTACTTTTTCTTCTCTTCCCAATGTTTCTTGGGACGATCCAAATCTCAAGTTTTGTGATATTACAGGCGATGGACATGCAGACCTATTACTTGTCACTGATGATCTAGCATTTACATGGTATCCTTCCCTAGCTGAAAAAGGATTTGGAAAAGAGGGCGAGAAGACTTATCAGTCTTTAAATGAAGAGAAAGGTCCTAGATTAGTTTTTGCTGATAGTACTCAGTCTATTTACCTAGCAGATATGTCAGGTGATGGACTGACTGACCTTGTGCGAATTCGAAACGGTGAGGTTTGTTACTGGCCAAATATCGGCTATGGTCATTTTGGATTCAAGGTAACTTTGGATAATTCGCCGTGGTTTGATTCGTTAGATCAGTTTGACCAGCGGCGCATTCGAATTGCAGATATTGATGGCTCGGGCACAACTGATATAATATATCTTGGATGCAACGAAATCGATGTATATTTTAATCAATCTGGAAATATATTAAGCGATAAAAATGCACTAAATACCTCATTTCCACATCTAGACCATTTATCATCAGTAATGGTGGTAGATTTACTTGGCAACGGAACTGCATGTTTGGTATGGTCTTCTCCTTTACCGGGAGACAGTAGGAGGCCTATGTATTATATAGATTTGATGGGAGGACAAAAACCACACCTTCTTACTTTAATAAAAAATAATATGGGTGCTGAAACAAGTATAAAATATGCTCCTTCAACAAAGTTCTATTTAGTAGACAAGTTAGAGGGAAATCCATGGATTACAAGGTTGCCCTTTCCTGTATATGTGGTAGAAAAAGTAGAAATCTATGACTGGATAAGTAGAAATCTCTTTGTAACGCGTTATGCATATCACCATGGATACTTTGATGGGATCGAGCGCGAATTTCGTGGTTTTGGTATGATGGAGCAATTTGATACTGAAGAGTTTGCATCTCTAAATGCCGTAGATACATTTCCTTCATCAACTAACGTAGAAGAATCCTCTCATGTTCCTCCAATTAAAACAAAAACTTGGTTTCATACCGGTGCTTATCTTTTAGATGATTATATTGGTCTCCGTTATAGGGGGGAATATTATGGCGCGCCAAAAAAAGGTGATCCAGATTATGTCAATAAATTCAAGGCCTTTGAAGATACTTTGCTTGATGATACTGTTCTTCCACCAGAAAAAGAAGATGATTTACCAGCGATGATGGCGATGGTAACACCTGATGAAGAACGTGAGGCTTGCCGTGCATTGAAGGGCTCTATATTACATCAAGAGATTTATGCGCTGGATGGGATGCCAAATAAGAGCAAGCACCCTTATAGTGTATCGGAGCACAATTATACAATAAAGCGCATTCAACCGCAAATAAACAATAATAATCATGGTGTCTTTTTTGTACATTCTCGTGAAACACTTGATTATCGTTATGAACGAAACCCTGATGATCCTCGATTAAGTCACACCTTAACATTAAAAGTAGATAAATATGGCAATGTAGTTAGGTCTGCATCTATAGGCTATGGTCGACTCCCCAATAACCAAGACTCGAATCTTTCAACCCCGGATCAAATAAAACAAAGCCAATTACTGATTATGGGCACAGAAAACAGATTTACAAACTCAATTGTTCCAATAAAACCTGATCACAGTGATGGTGATATTTATAGGACACCACTACCATGCGAGAGTCGTAACTATGAACTGACGGGTTTAAATCCTCCAAGCAATAAACGCTTTAATTTTGCCACTGTAGATACTGCAATAACTAATGCTGTACAAATAGAGTATCAGGAGAAACCTTCTTCTTCATCTATGGAATTGCAAAAACGCCTAATCGATCATTCATGTATACTATATCGCAAAGATAATCTTGACGGTCCGTTACCTTTGGAACAAATTGAGCCTTTAGGGTTAGTATATGAAACTTATAAACAAGCATTTACGCCAGGACTCGTAAGCCAGATTTATGGTAGCCGTGTGACTGATACCATGCTTTTAAACGAAGGCGGATACATTCATTTTATAAAGGATTTATCATCATCGGCAAATAAAGATCCAAATTGGTGGATACCATCAGGGCGTATTTTTTATTCTCCCAATGAGGATGATACTCCGACAGATGAGCTAAATTTTGCACGTGATCATTTCTTCTTGCCGCATAGACTGCGAGATCCATTTCAAAATGGTGCTGCTACCAATCGTAAAGATAGTAAAATAACCTACGATAAACATTCACTTTTAATTCAAGAGACGCGCGATCCTTTGGATAATGTGAATACAGTAGTAACCAAGGATAAAGAGGATAAAACCATCATAGCACTTGATTATCGTGTTCTTCAGCCATGGATGGTGACAGATCCAAACAATAATCGTACTGAAGTGGCATATGATATTTTAGGTTTGGTAGTAGGTACTGCAGTGATGGGTAAGGTGGGGGAAATCAAAGGTGACTCGCTTGAAGGTTTTGAGCCCAATCTAGATGATGCTACCATAACTTCTCATATTCAAAATCCTATTACAAGTAATCCTCATGATATACTTAAAAAAGCCACGACCCGTATTATATATGACCTTTACCAATACAAACGTACCAGCGAGATACCAAATTCAGAATTGTTACCAAACGTAGTTTATAATTTAGTACGAGAGACTCATGATTTAGATTTAGAAGTCAATTCTACGGGGGACCAGATCTCTACCAAAATCCATCACAGCTTTTCCTATTCTGATGGATTAGGACGAGAAATCCAAAAGAAAATACAAGCAGAGCCGGGTAAACTTGATAATGGCATTTTTGCTAATCCAAGATGGGTTGGTAGCGGGTGGACCATCTTCAATAACAAAGGAGAACCCGTTAAAAAATATGAGCCGTTTTTTAGTGATATATCTCAATTTGAGTTTGCCAAAAAAGTTGGCGTAAGTTCTACATTATTTTATGATCCACTTGATCGTGTGATAGCTACCCTGCATCCAAATCATACATATGAAAAAGTGGTATTTGATACTTGGCGCCAGGAGATTTGGGATGTAAACGATACTGTTAAACAAACTGATCCTAAAGATGATGCATATGTCAAGGGCTTATTTGAACGCTTGCCTGATGATGAATATCTGAAGACATGGTATGAGGACCGTAAGGATGGACAAAAAGGTATAGAAGAACAAGATGCAGCTAAGAAGACCAGTTTACATGCAGATACCCCTACTATAGGCTATTTTGATTCACTGGGACGCATATTTCTTACGGTTGCAGATAATGGAAAAGATATAAATGGAAAAGAAGTGATAATCAAAACACATACCGAACTAGATATCGAAGGTAATCAACTTGAAGTAATAGATGCTTTAGGTCGTCAACTAATGATATATGATTATGATATGCTTGGAAATAAAATCAAACAGGTCAGTATGGACGCTGGTGAAAGATGCTCATTAAATAATGTGGTGGGAAAACCAATATACAATTGGGATAGCCTTGATCACTCTATCCATACTGGCTATGACGAACTGCATCGACCCGTCACTATCCACTTAACAGATGGGGCTAACACGGTAAAGATGGTAGAACGTATGATTTATGGCGAAGCGATAGGAACATCTTTTAACCATCGCGGTAAAATTTATCAACACTATGATGGATCTGGACTAGTAACTAACAACCGTTATGACTTTAAGGGAAACTTGCTAGAGACTAGTAGGCAATTATCTTCTACATATAAAAACACGCTAGATTGGTCTGCTAATCCGGTATTCGGATTAGAATCTGACATTTTCACTACGGCAACGGAATACGATGCGTTAAATCGTCCAGTTAAACAATTTGCTCCCAATAATGGAGGTATAACTCACTTTGTTTATAATGAGGCAGGTTTACTTGAACAAGTAGAGGCCAAATTGCCTAATGGTGATAGTTTTACTACTATGATAGAAGATATTAATTATGATTCAAAAGGTCAACGCACATTCATTAGATACGGAAATGGTATTGAAACGATTTATGATTACGATAAAGAAACTTTTAAGCTAATTCGATTGCAAACTCAGAAAGGCTCTACCACGGATCTACAAAATCTATCCTATACTTATGATCCCACAGGGAATATCACTCACATTCAAGATAATACTAATAGTCAGAACATCATGTTCCTACGGAATGCAGAGGCCAAACCATCCTCAGATTACGTATACGATCCAATGTATAGGCTTGTCTTTGCAAGCGGAAGAGAACATTTGGGACAACTAGCAAGTGGAGGATTACATCCGCCAGAACCAACAAGTAGTACTGACGAACCAAGAGTAAATCTATTTCATCCAAACGACTGGGGCGGAATGAAAAGATACGGGGAAAATTACATTTACGATGAGGTTGGAAATATACGTTCGATAGTTCATTCAAGCACCGATCCTTCGGCACCTGGCTGGACTCGCACTTTTAATTATGACGATATCAACAAAAACAATCGACTCAGTAGTACTTCAATTGACAACAACAATACTACAGATCTATATTTCTACGATGCCCATGGAAATACAATAGGCATCTCTCATCTTACCCGAATAGATTGGAATTACCTTGATCAAATGGTTGTTACATCTTCACAAAGCGTTCTTGAAGGCAATACGCCGGAAACAACTTACTATGTTTATGATTCGGCTGGTCAGCGAGTGCGTAAATTAACTGAAGGATTCGCTAGAGAAGGACAAAACACAAGACGAGTAAAAGAACGAATTTACTTGGGAGGTTATGAAATATATCGAAAATACGATGGCTCTGGACAAACGGTTATCCTAGAACGTGAGACGTTGCATATTATGGACGATAGCCAACGCGTTGCACTTGTTGAATCACTTGCGAAAGGCGATGATGATTCTCCGCCCCAGGTCATTCGGTACCAATTAACAAATCATCTTTGTTCTTCTATTCTGGAATTGGATGAAACCGCACGAATAATATCTTATGAAGAGTATTATCCATATGGAAGTACGGCCTATCAGGCAGCAAGTAACCTCGTGGAGGTAAAGCTCAAAAGATATAGGTACACCGGCAAGGAGCGAGATGAGGAGACAGGATTCTATTATCATGGTGCAAGGTATTATGCACCATGGCTAGGACGTTGGATAAGTTGCGATCCTGCAGGGCTTGTTGACGGTTTAAATCTTTATCAGTATACAGCCTCTAATCCTATAAGTCATGTTGATCCAAGCGGTATGACAAGTCAACCACCACCAGATTTAATCCCACCACCAGATTTAATCGGTGCCCACCGTCAACTTGGGCCCCTTGCCTATGAAGCAGTACAAAAAGTACTTCAGCCGAAATTTGGAGGTAAAACAGTAGAGGAGAATCTTAGATTATTTTCTGAAGAAATTAAACGCATTGGTGAAACAGCTGGGAGTGGTTCAAATCGTACAAAAGGAACCGCAATCTATGCTGGCAGGAAAATCTATGGAAAAATCCGTACGGTTTTTGGTCGCCTGGCAAAAGAATCTGGTTTTTCGATCGATTGGGCGCAAGTTCATCATTCTATTGATTCAGTAGCTACAAATCCTGGCCAGGCCGCTAACCCGTTGAATTGGAGTTTGTCTACCGGTAATGCTGCAACTAAAGGTACATTGCATAATAAGGCCACTCTGGCTTGGGAGAAAGTATTTGAACGCAAAGCGGCGTGGGAGTTGAAGTGGAATGCCGCATCCGCCGCAAACCCAAAAAATGCTGTTGACATAGAATCAGCAGTAGGCAAAACAGTGCCTTTCATTGGGAAAGCAGCAAACTCTGCTATCAAAGGTTCTTCATCTCTTACCAAAGCGACTTCAGTTCTTAAATCTTTAGCACCAGCGATAAAATTTTCGGGGAAGGCTTCCCCCTATATAAGCGCAGGTTTAGCCGGGATTGAAGTGGCGACCGCAAAGACTCAGGAACAAAAGGTAAATGCAGGAATAAGCGCGGTTGGGTCTGCTATAGGGTTTATTCCTCACCCGCTTGCGAAGGCTGCCAGTTTTGGAATCTCTGTTGGACAGCAAGCTGAGGATGCACTTCAAGTGAGCAAATACTCGTCAGCCATAGGGATGAAAGCCGAAGGCACTATTGCAAAACTTGGCGGAGGAGAAGGATTGCAAACTGCTGTGGGTGTGACAGCCACTATTATGGCGTCCTTCTCTTCCCTCGCAGCAGTTGATAAGCTTTCTGGAGATCGTTTTGCAAAATGGATTGGTCTCTGGTAAAGCCGGCATGGGTTGAGATGAAGCATAGTTACTGAAACTACCCATTGTAAAGTAGTAGGTATTTAAGGATCTCAAAATATGCAGAGGGGGCATTTTCTTTGACAGGTGTGACAAATTATCCTCAGGGACAAACCTATGGTAATTCTCCAGTACCATACAGAGCGATAATAACTGAATTATCGGGTAAAAAATATGAAAATGCCAGAGAAAAAGCAAATACATTTAATAAAGAAACGAGATTACAAGAGTCATATTATGAAGATGCAGATGTTATCCTTCACCATTATATACCAGTTAAATTAGGTGGTGCTCCGGCTTCATGGAAAAATATTAATCTGGTTACGAAAGCAGAACACGTAGAACTTCACAAGTGGTGGAATGAATTAATCGAGGATACAATTAAGAAGAATTTCAATAAATAATTGTGCTCCATCAATTATATGAGGCATGGTCATAATTCCAGTCTATTTTTAACCCATTATGATAGCCGCCTAAATTTAACACGTGAGATATGATTTTGATAATTACTGTATTAAAGATTAGGACTTGATAGGATGTGCAAATCCATCTTTTTATAACTTTTTATATATCCTAGACTGCCTTCGTGAATTACTTTGGTTGCAAATAAGAAAAATATATATGAGACTGTTTATGTAGTCTAAATTAGTAACAAAAATACTTTATCGTAAGGACATGATTAAATTAGATTCAAACAATGGATTACTATTTTGAATTTATACTGCCAGTATAACTTTAAACTTACTAATCTGTGACCTAGTATCCATTTCACACAGACGAATATTTGGTATGAATTCAAAGTCATCGAACCCGATATCAAATAAGAGAAATGAAAAACAAAACACTTGATATTTAAAGAAATAATATATTATTAATTGAGCTTATATTGTTACATAAGTATTTTTTAATAGTGCAAATAAATAATGAGAAAAGCATTATAAAAACATCAATTAGCAAAAACAATAGATAAAATTACTGTAATATTATTTTCCATCTGTTATTTATCTATACCAACATACTTCTTTTTTAACTTTCCACTTTTTTCTCTCCAATATCCAAATAATATGGACCATGTTTACATCTTGAGCAAGAGTTCTTTCCACATTTTATACATTCTCTTCTTATAGTTGCGTTATCAGGAAGAAATTTACGATTAATATCATACAATTGCAATCTTGATTTAAATTGCTTCATAAAATTTTTAGAATGATTATAATATATTCTGCATGATAAAGTAAATTGATAATATAAATTGGAAAAAAGTTAATTTTATCAAAATCTTCTAATCATATATTCATTTCTAATCCTTTTTCAATAAGGTCCTCTTTTGCTCCGTAATAAAAATAAACTGAGCATATCTCAAAATTATCTTTTTATATATAATGATACTGCATGATAGTTGCCCCAGACCCAAGTAATTTTCTACTTTCTTTTCGTATCGGGACAAACAGCTTTCTGAATCTGTTATACCAAGAGTTTGTTCTCTCAACAACCCATCGTTTATTTCTTGTAGTTTGATAATTCATTTGGCGACGCACTATCTTATTCTGATGTTGTCCTCTTTTTCTTTTGTATGGCATATCGGGAATATATCCTCGTTTGATTATTTGATGTCTTAGTGTTTTAGATCTATATGCTCTATCAAGGCATAGATGTTGTTGATGATACTTTCTTCTTCTCTATATTGCAGATAATAAGATAGGTTGCAAACATTGGATATGTATGTAATCGTTACTATGAGAGAAGATATATATAAAGCATTTAAACCAATTGGAAATTTTGAAAAATTACAAGAAACTGTTAAAAGGTTACAAATACAAAGCAAGTCCTATGACCATGAAAAACGTAAACAGATCCTGATTAGATGGGCATCCATGATGAATTGTTTTTGGATAAATGACGAATATCTCAAAGATACGATAATAGAGCATTTGAAGGAGGATTTAATGTTACCAACTCCATTGAACATAAAGTCATTTGTTATGGCTACAATTAAAGAAGGTCACGATACATACAATGCAACCATGACCAGATTACTTTCAATTATGAAAGAAAAATCAAATGAAACATCCGAGGTGTTTGCAAAGGAAGTTAGTCGAGGTGCTCCCATACATGCTGATACACTAAATAACATCATGAAGCATCTAAAAGAAAGAATTCAAAGACTAATTGAGTCGAAGCAGATAACAGATGAAGAGGAAAAAGAAAGATTGAATTATTTACTTAAAGTAAAAAAGTGGAATCCTTATTGTATAAGACATTCGGCGATAACCTCAGACTCGGATTATTTACCAGAATACGCTTTAAAAAAGAAGGTAAGGTGGTCAATGAATTCAAAACAAGGATCTAGATATATCAAGAGAAGAATGGGTAATGAACTAAAAAACAAGATATTAGAATACAATGGAATAATCGCAGAAGAAATACAAAAAAAGAAACCTATGCAGTTAATTTGTCCGCGATGTGATTTATCAAATGTATTGGAGAATAAATACTGTTCAAAATGCAGTTATCCTGTAAAACCTGAAGCATTTGAAGAGATAAAACAAGCCGAAGAACTACGTTTCGTTGAACTTGAAAAGAAGTACAATGAAAAAATATCTAACTTGGTACTGAATATGGAACAGAAATTTCAACAACTACTATCTAAAATTGATATTCAAA
>JANWKP010000289.1 GCA_025451315.1 Nitrososphaerales archaeon
AATAAGATTTTCACACATTTTATCGCCAGAAGATGACTTAGCACCTGTAAGTTAAAAATTTAGTATACTTAGGTTCTCTTTGGTATACTTTTAAGGTATATCATTAATTACGTTATATTAATTAACTTAACTTAACGATATTAGAGATTGGCTGCAAATGTAATCTATGATCGAGAATAATCTACATTTAATCTCATAATAAGGCAAAATTACCAAAAAATTGATAAAAAAACTTTTTCATATTTATACTTTAGTATTATTAATAAAAGAAGATTACGTTACTTAGAATTCTACCAATGAAGAAGACGTAATATTCTGGACGTTTAAAACAGCTCAACTAGTCTGCTGCTGTCACCAAAAGATAGCAAACATAAAAGATTACAATTATGATACTATAATGATTAATGAGAAATTTCTATCATGGCATCATTTTCACCTTCTTTTATCATCTCCTCTATTGTTTTTGATGTTATATCTCCTCCCTTAAATGAAGTGCTGATATTCGGATTATATTTGCGTTCAATACGTACCATCTTAGTGATTTTAAACCTACCTCTTAGAATATCTTCATATTTTTTATGTTCTCCAGTTGTATAAGACGTATTTTTTGCTTCTCTTGTCCTGAGGTTTTGTATCTCTTTCTCAAATGCTTTTTTGTCATTGTCTTCTTTGATATGATTTAGGGCAAGATATTTTAGATCCTTGATTAATTCTACATAATCCGCTATTACTGAAGCTGAATATTGTTCAGAATAAGTTCGGTCTCCATATACTATATCATTATTTCTATCCTTAATTTCATCATAATTACCAAGTGTGTTATTAATGTCTATGATAGATGGATGTAGATTTATTACATATACATCTAGATCCGGAGCTTCATCTTTATTTTCAACATTCATCCAATATTCTCTATGCGATTCTAATAGCTCCCTTAGTGGTGTATTGCTTAATAGGCCTCCATCCCAAAATTTACGGTTAGATATTATTTTAGGATCATATAATTCTGGTAAGGTACCACTTGCCATAACATGTTCTAACTCAATACCATTTTCATATTTAATCACAATTGGATCAGAATCAGATTCATAGTTCTTTTTATTTTTATTATTATTATTGTTTGTGTTCACTCTCTTTTTTGTGTAACCATATTTTCTTCCTGGAAAGTATATTGTTTTCATTGTACCGTCTTCTTTTTTATAACTGTCAAAAGTCACTGTTATCCCTTCGGCAATGTCAAGGGCGGTTATTAGAAGTCTAGGCTGGTTACTCTCAAAACTTGTTGCTATTGGAAATTCTCCAAATTCTTTTATTCGCTCTTGTAATGGTAAATCATTAAGTACAATTTGTTTATTGTCTCCATCCAAAAATTTAAAATCAGGTCTAATCTCTTTGGTAGAAAAAACCTTTTTCCCATGGAAAACAAAATATTTAGTAGAATAGTATCTTCTAGCAAGTTCTTCTGATGCGATTCCTTCAATTTTTTTTTCATTCCATTTATCTTTCCAAGGTTTCCACCATGGAAACATCGGAAATATCTCCAATGGTGGAATATCTGCATCAGAGGTAGTACCTTCTTTCAAGGCTATGCCTACTTTCCAAAATCTTTCAAGCTCGCCTATTGCTTCGCTCCATGTTTTATTTCTTCCAACAACATTGCTAACTAAAACTGCTGCATTCATTGCGCCTATTGAAGTGCCAGCAATAATGTCGAATAAAGGTCTGCTCTGTTCAGCATTCTTCTTGTCTTCTTCTATGATCTTTTTAGAGAGTACTTTAAGTACTCCTACCTGATAAGCACCTAGTGCCCCACCTCCTTGTAAAACTAATGCTCTTTGCTTGCTAGGAATCTCTTTGGACATAAAATATTACTATAATATTCTCTATTATAGTTTTAAGTCAACCGTTTCATTGGGAGGTCAAATAAGACATGACTAATTGATTTAATATTTTTTAATATACTAAAACATATGTAAATATTAACTTTGATAGTAGCTCCATAAATATATTTTAAAAGTAAGTTCTAACAATAAAAGCTAAAAAACAAGATAGTAGACCTCTACTACATGGAAGGCTCTACTCCCACCCAATTTGTTATATCACAAAAAATGAATTATTGTTTATATTTATATGCAAATTCGGTTTTTGTTTTTGAAGATTTAAGATCTACTATTTTTTTTCTGTCTTGCAATGAATTATAAAATTGATATGTATTTCTTACGAGAGAAAAAGGAAATTCCTCGATTAATATTTTCTTTTCCTTCTTACCTTTATTTTGTTCTTTTTCTTCTTCCTTTTTCTTTATAGCAGCATAATCATAAGTAAATTCTACAATTACTGGTTTTCCTTTATTATTCTTTGGCGAATACCATAAATTTAAAAATGTTTTTATCTCATCGTCATAGTCTTCTCCATCCTCATTATTGTTATATGAAATCTTTCCAAGCTTAACTGAAATCTCTTTGGCTTCAAATTTATTTACCTTTTCTAGTATTCCATCACCAAGATCTTGTGTATGTAATCCAGGAAAAATTGTTTTAAGCTTTTCTAGATTGTTAATTTCCGGTTCTTGATTTTCTTCGAAGTTGACTGAAATAGAAAATTTACTTACATGAGGAGCGATTATATCTTCTTCAAATTTAATTGTGGATTTCTTCATAGAACTAGAAAGATCATAAGATGATGATATGTATCTATCAGGATGTCTACATTTTAAAGTAATATTATATTTATTTGATTCTTTATCTTCTCTTACTCTCAAAAAGAAATTTTTGGATTTTAATCTGAAATTAGGCGTATCCAAATAATACGTTCTTCTAAATTTTTGTTTTAAATCATGATCAGGTATAAATTTACCATTTAACATCGCAACTTCTTTGCCAATTATTTTTTGAACTTTTTTTATTCCTGTATTTAGGTCTTGAAATATCTTTGGCTTTAATATTAATTTAAATTCCCTAGAATCTAAAGATCTGTTCATATTAAAAATATTATCATATGATTATTAAAGCAATTCGATGATGTATCTGTGGAGATCTAATGGTGGATAAGGAAATTGATTATTTTAGATATTATATTGACGAGGCTGCTGATAATCCAGTAGTAGTCAATTATATTAAAGAGTATAAATTTCCATTGTATGGTAAGTTGAATCCAAAACTAAAATTATAGAGGTTTCAAACTCAAAGGAAATTTTATTTTGGTAAAATAATTAATTAATGTTTGACTTGATAAAACCTACAATAATAATTTTTATTATATTTATTTTTTATATATTTAGATAAGTTATTAATAATAAAAGCTAAATATTATGTAATAGGAGTCTATAATAGTTTAGAACCACTATCGGCTAAATTTTAATAATGGACTTCTTAAACTATCTCGAAAAATATATTTTATTATTAGATGCATATATAGTAATTAAATTATAATATTATATTATGAATGAGTTTAAACATTGGGCATGTAATCTAAAGAATAATACTTGTAATGGTTGCGGTAAAGCTATATGTCCAAATTGTTTACAAGAACCATCATATTGCAGATGTGATAATAAAGAAAATTGTTGTAAGATTTCAGATTAAAAAAAATATCTAAAAGGATTAATTATAAGATGTAATTTATTTCTCTCTATGATATTCTAAAATAATCGAACATATTTTCCCAATAATAACAGCTAAATACAGATACCACTATCTCTACATTGGACTCCTCTTCTAGAACCGCTATCGGTATTACTCCAGTCGAGCCCGTACTTTTTTAGCACCATTTTCCTCAATATATTGATTTTTAAATTACTTATAATAGTTATTAGGTCGTAAGTTGATATAGCCATATTTTTATTTTTAATTTATTTAAATAAGCATTGGTTTACTTTCAATTACATCTTTAAATTTTGAGAAATCCTCATTTCCTGATTCTAATCCATATATAAAATTATTTACTGCAATTTTGAAATCCTTGAGATACCTACTGACAATGAAAGTATATGTTCTTGTAGTAGAATCATATGATATTCCACAATCGTCATTTCCTTCAATTACTATTTTTGCATTGCCATCAATCATATAAGCATGTGCTAACCCACACCTAATGTCGTTGTATATATTATGATCACATTTGATATAATCATAACTCATTTGTTGCATTACAAAAAAATTGTCCATGATCGTTAAAACCTAACGATGATTCCTTTCTATCAAAGATGTTTAATATTTTGTGAAAATCTTATAGAAGACCTAGTTATATTTCTTAGGCACGATTGGATGTTTCTCATAGTGTACAGACTATAGATTTAAAGACAATACATAAACGAAAGTAAAATTTACATTCGAGGGTAAAAGCCAATTGATTTTAATTCTGGCACTATCCTAAAGAACTCAACAACTAAAGTTATCATAAGGTTTTCGTGTCAATGAAAAGGAAATAGTATATTTAAACCTCCCTTTCTATTCATGTATGGTTATTCTATCTGCACCTCTTTCCAGTAAGATCAATTATATCACATCATCATCCTTTCTTTGATGATCTTTACCTGTTGGATAATTCCGTCTCCGCCGGTGGTTGAGTCAATTTTATAGTCTATAGTAGTTTTCCAATTGTTGTTAAATGCATCTCGCAAAATATCCAGCATCCCTTGATGAATAAAATCATTATTTATAGCGCCACCAAATTTGAATCCGAATCTTGCGATAGCAGAAGTATCAAGACCAACAATAACTTCAACATCTAGGAAATCATTCAGAGGCCTCTCCTTTCGTATTAAAAGATACGTAATTTTTCCCGTAACTTGATTTATTTGTGTTCCCATGTTCTCTTTTTCACCTCCACTCCTGCCATTATTTGAACTCATACATTACTCCCCGGTCGCCTTACCTAAAAAGATTATAAATTTCTGTCTGTGATTGCTTTGAGAGAGCCTGTATGTTTATACCTTTTAATCGAGTCACTTCACGTATTTCGTTTCTAAACTGGTCTGCCAATGATTTTGCACTTATTATGTTGTTTATAGGGCTCTTAACTTCGTATAGTATAATTTCAACTTGTGGAAGCAGAGAGATCGACAAATCTTTAGCAGGTATGCGTACATCGAATTGATAACTAGGAAGTTCTACAAAAAAATGGCCTTCCTGATCAGGGACTCCATATGGATTAGGATATGACCTGATAACACCAACATCCATTATGGATCCTAATGCAATTCGTTTTGAGGAGAGAATCACCTCATAGGCCAAATCCCCATCTATTCTGTCCTCCTCTATAAGGAGTGGACCATCAACCTTGCGTGCTTGATTCAATGACATTTTTCCTTTCTCAACATGTAAACTTAAGCGAAGATATGCTTCATCTTTTTCTCTTGAAGCCTTCCTTTCTATCTCATTATATTCAGTTGGTTGAGAATAGTCGAACTTGGTATCTTCAGATCTATCTATCTTTTCCGGAAAGGGATCCATTAACTTCTTCTCCCCTCTGATAGATGTAGGTGGTGTATCGTCTGGTGTCATCCGGATTATCATTCTTTCGAGAGGTCTAGTAGGATCTACATCTATATTAGATAGTCTTGGATGTCCACTTAGAGGAAATGCATTATTGTTTTGATTTAATATAACCATTTATAGTCACCAATTCCTACCATAGTGATAATTGTGAATCCATTTATAATAAATTTTATGTAATATCAGATTGTTTGCTGGTGGGATATAGCAAATCATGCCCAACCAGTCTCGATTGTGAACAATCAGATCCCTTTGACCTATTATACCTTCGTAGTTACATGGTTCATATATATCGTCAATTTCCATCTTCCATTCTCCAATCGAACCCTCCTTAAAAGTGGAACTTAAAGCAGTCCCATTTGAAATCATAGTTCCGAGATAGATCTGGGACCAATCTATGAGGTTATATACGAAGAGATCGGATTTTCCATCACCATTAACATCGGAAATAAAGTGACGATCGTGTTGACTCATCTGCCATCCTGGTATATTGCCATCGTAGCGGTTCACGATAGAAAGATTACTCCCTGAAGATCTAAACATACCTAGATAAGCCGTAGCCCATTCACTTCCATTATAAACAAAGAGATCTTTTTTACCATCACCATTAAAGTCTCCAACATAATGGCGATCCTGAGGTTTCATCTGCCATCCAGGCATGTTCCCATCATAGCGTTGTACAACAGAAAAGCCCGCACCATTTGAACGCAACATGCCAAAATATGGTATAGCCCATTCACTTCCATTATAAACAAAGAGATCTTTTTTACCATCACCATCAAAATCTGCGACATAAAATTTGTCCGTATCTTGGAAAGGCCAACCTGGTATGCCATCTTCATAGCGTATAACTAACTTTAGACCATTATTGCCATCATCTACTAACAGCCCAAATATCCTCTTTATCCAGTGCTGACTATTATAGACTACTACTTCATCCTTACCATCCCCATTAAAGTCTCCAACATAGAATTGGTCAGTAGGTGAAAAATACCATGAACCAGGTACACTTCCTATGGCCCTAAATATCAAATTAAGTTTAGACCCATCCGATCTGTATACGTTTATCGAGTTATCATTATGAACTAATACATCATCCTTACCATCACCGTTGAAGTCACCAGTATAACATTTAAGAAATGAATGGTCAGTATACTTATGCATCCTGTTTTTTAGGGCTGTATAGCACACAGCACAATATGGTGGATAATTATCACGCATACAGCAATTTACAACAGGACGGTATACGCCGAGGTCATACGTATTACCTCCTTCAAAAAGTCCAACATCTTGACTATCGCTCCAATCTACAGGTTTAGGGCCTTGGTTATAGTTGGCGCAGGCCCCAATACCTGTAGGAATTGGAGTTGTAGGATTAATCAACCTATTCCATTTTATGGTAGCTCTGTTTGTATTTATGGTTACATTAGGTCTATTAGGTTCTACCCCAGTATAAGGTCGTGTCCTACAGTATTCATCTGCAAGACCACCGATTCCATGACCAAACTCATGTGCCATGACAGCCCAGTTGGCTGCCATAGTAAGTCTCTGATATCCACCACCTCCGTTTGCACCCCATCCTGGCGTGTTCAAAATAATAACAACAATGTCTCGGTCAGGCACCCATGTATTCAAAGCATTCTCAACTCTAGTATCTGTAGCTGTGTTCCATTCAATCCAAGAATGTGACCAAGAGCCATTATAGATAAACCCAAGGGCAGTGTCGATTATAGTCTCGGTCATAAGTATGTCATCGGATGAATCATTTGGTGTACCATTTTCGTCATACACCCGTCGACTTATCCCAGATTGGTTTGAAATAAGGTTCACTCTATATATGTTGAAAGCCTGCATATCTTCATAAAAGTAATCACGAATGAATACTCCTCCTAATAGCAATTCCTGTACTTTGTTATTATATGCTAGTTGGTCAGACTCCGTAAAGCCATCTCCTAGGACTGCAATATCTAGCTTTTTTCCAGGATGTCCGGATCTGAAAATCTCTGTTACACTGTCAACCATTAATCAACTAACCCCTAAAGCTACAACCTATCATTGAATAAATGTCTAAAAATGCTTTAGTATTAGTTTGTTTTACGTTTGGTATATGTTCAGCATAAATAATATTTTTTTTGTTATTACTTATTTTACACTCTTTCAAACTTTGACTATGAGAAAGAGTAGTAAGATTTGAAAAACTAAGTACTTTTTCTGGTCGAAATTTAGAAATTATTTTAATATTTGAACATTCATACTGAGAAGTTAGTCTTCTGAGGTTTAATTTTCTATTACTTGAAGACATATTTCTGTTCATATTTTATAATTTATAAACATTTTTGTAATAGAAAAAAATCTTAGGCCAAATCTTTTTCGGCGTCGAAAATGTTAGTAATTGAATTTTTAATTATCTCCTAATTAATTTTAAAACTTTATTGTAAGAAATTAAGTAATATAAAGATTATACTGATATAATTTTTTTTATATAGCCTTAAATAATTTCTAATTTTTAAAATAATTTTTCTTTTATCAAGATGGATAAATAAATAAAAATATTTTTTAACTGATTTGTTTGGATTTGTTATTTTTTTATGGTACTAAAAAGACCTAACTATAATTATCAGAGAAGATAGTGATGGTTATGCTGTTTAGAATGGTGCATTGAACAGCAACATTTTCTATCAGATATAGATGAAATTACCTGCTACAGAAAATCAACTTAACGTACTAACGGACAAGATGATATAATGAATGATATAATTCTGAAAAAATCATACAAAAAAACAAATTGAAATATTTTAATAGGTAAAAAAAATGGAAAATTTATCATTAATTTAGACTCTTCAAGAGTTTTTCACTTCCAAACATTGGCATACATGACCCAAGTGGATTGTCAAGATCTGCTAATAATAGAGCTATACCTATTTCACCTTTGTATAAACTATTAGGCAAATGATGAGAAGATTTCGCTAGTCTCTCCGATTTGTAACCGAGGATCTTTGCACGTTTAAGCCATTTTATATCATTGGTATACTTATACAATTCAAGAAAAGAATAGCTTTGTCCGGCCAAACCACAACACAATTGTCCTATTGAACTAAAGGTATTTTGTGAATGTTTCCAAATATGTTCACCTGCCTTAATGGCCATATCAAAATAAATTTGATCATCATACATGCAATTTGCAAGCAGCCATAGATGAACATATCCAGAACTTCCATGACACCAGCCAGTTCGGGTCTTGTTAGATCCTTTATACAAGGGCCAATTAGCTACTGTATTTCGAATTTGTGCTAATCTGTATATTTCGATCAAACGTTTTTCTAAATTAGAACGTGGACTTTGTTTTGAGCTTAAATACCATCGTAAAGATGCATACAAAATACCTGCCCAACCATGAGCTAAACCAAGGTAAGGCAAGCCTTTTTCACTACCGATCGTATCATAAGAATCTATTTTATTCCAAATCTCATCAAAGATTTTATTGCCATGTACTATTAGTTGATTAACCAATTCAATATAAGATTCTTCTAAAGTTTCTAATAATATGGAACAACCTAACAATATACTTGATACTCCCAATGTCATATCAAGATTATTATAGGGCCGTCTTGAAGTTACAATGAAATCATTTATCGCTTTTTTTAGGTTACTTTTATCTCCCAAGAAATAAGCGACCAAGGCTCTTACACAATGCAGTCCTGTCAATGAATGATACAATGAAATTTTTCCGACTGTGTTTTCTGTTATAGATAATTCATCATTATAGAATGCATCGTGATGATTGCTTTCTTGCAGTGCCCTTGTTATCCAAAGATCAGAGGTAGATAGTAATATGGGATCTCCACGAAGAGATGCCATTCGATAATAAAAATACGCAATTCCTGAATATCCATAATTAACTGAACAAGTAGGGGGTGCTAAAGGTTTTCTCTCTCTTCTAAAAAAATCACTATCAATATTGTAATGTACCAAAGTACTTTCAATAAGTGAGTTCTTTTTTGTTACGAAATTTTGTATCTTATGTTTATTTAGTTTTTCCGATCTTCCATATTTTTGAAGTTCTAAAATAAAATGCTGAAGAGATTTAAAGCGATCGGATTTTTTCTTACTCAGAGCACGAGATAATATAGATTCTATGTCTGGCCATGATTGTAGGCCTTGTTCTTTAAAAGAAATCATTTTATCATTTATTATTTGTTGCAAAAAAATGTCTCTTTCTAATCGAAAGTTCAGATAATGTTTACCTGTAAATAAGTGATATAATAATACAGCAAGTGCATACTGTTCACCTGATTTGGTTGGTTTAGGTGGTGTTACATGATTGATTATTGCCTGTGCGCATTCTGGTTCATAATAATATCCTAGACCTACACGACGTTTTGGATTTGACAATTTAGATTGATTTGTACATGATTGTCCAAAATCAATAATTCTTAAAGAAGAAATGTCTTTTGTTACTAAAATATTTTTTGGATGTATGTCGCCGTGAACAATTCCTTTCTGATGTAACTTGGAGAAAGATTCGAGTATAATAATAGCTAAATTCACAAGTTGTCTGGCTGATCTATTCGTCAATGGTTCACGTAATTTCCTTGCTAATTCATATACTGTAATACCATTATACCACTCAAGGAGCAAGTATGGTCGTTTTTCCCATTCATTAAAATCTAATAATAATGGTGCTGGTGGTCCATTGATTAATTTAAGGATTCTAGATTCAGAACGGAAAGAATTTCTCACCATTTTTTCTGAACCTTGTCTGGATATTTTTAAAGCACCTTCCGAGCCGTCAGTAAGACGAACATGATAGACTTCAATATCGTTTAGTACCTGAATGGTTTCAAGAATTTGATAATTGGCAATGAATTCAGATACAGAATAACTATATTCTATTTTAGAATTGTGAACAGAATTCGCGGTTACTAAAATCCCTGCATTTTTAAGACGTTGAATAAGGGGATATACTACTTCTAATGTTTTTCTTGGATCAAAATCATGATCTCTTCCATAATTAATGACTGCATCAATTATGG
Source organism: Nitrososphaerales archaeon (assembly GCA_025451315.1). Lineage (GTDB taxonomy): Archaea > Thermoproteota > Nitrososphaeria > Nitrososphaerales > Nitrososphaeraceae > TH1177. Next base: position 10,529 of record JANWKP010000289.1, read on the forward strand.
TGATAGGCTTTAGAAAATAATTAAAAAAAACCTCAGACTCTCTTCCTAAAATGAATGAGGTTGTGCGAGAACCTTTACGGCTAAGTATAAAATCATTAGTGGAATCAGTAGAAAGTTGTTCTTTTATGTCTGGGTTGAGATCAGAAACAGAAAAAATTGTTACATCTTCCGGTAATACATATAATTCTTCTTCTAAATTCATTCTTGAATCTTGTCTGTCCAAATATTTGCATGCGGGATCCAAGAAATAGGGTCGATTCCTTCTAACTTAATTCGTTGTAGGGCGAATTCCCATGGTTCAAGATGACATTTACTATTTGAAGCTTGAATAATTGAAGAAGCTAAATGATTGGTAATCCAACGTCGCCAGCTAGGGCCATCCCAAGGAAGCAATTTCATGTTATATGGTGGATCCATTCCCCATGATATTAGCCCTTGGTGATCAAGATACGCAGTAAACGGGACTCCCTGAGCAGGAACACTTCCTAGAACATCTTTTAGTTCGGTTGAAGTAGATTGTAAGTCTTTAAAGCTTGAAAAATAAGCTACCATCTTATCAGGACGTAATATTCCATGAATATTATTTCCAACTTTGAAAGAAGAGAGAATATTTTTTGAAAGGATCCTAATAATATCAAAAAAAACTTCTCTAAGATATTTGGGATGTGGACTTATGTATAGCTTATACCGGGTGAAGGGATTATGCATTCTCTTTTGGTCATTAGCATAGAAAAAAAACCAGTCTTTATTTGTAGTATATTCGTCGAATTTCCAATACTCGTTGAGTATTGTTCGAGATTTTCCACCAACACTAATTCCGAGATATGTTGCTACTTTTTCTTTTGTAGATAGTTCTTTTTTCCAAGCAATAGACAGAGGCATTCTATTATAGAAATAGAGACGTTTTGATAATTCTATAGGATTGGATAAGCACAAGTTTTGGCCATACTTTAATGCATTTACAGATAAACTATGTTTAATGTGATTATCACTTTTAAAAGACGTATATAAATCCCCATACAAAATTGAGATTGCATCTATCCCTGAAACAAATCCTTTTGGGCTACTAATTTCCAATACATTATCTAATACCAATTGAATAATGGGTTTATTTTGTGTAATATCATCAACTTCGTTTAGAGAATCTGGTAATCTACCAATCTTGCTCATTTGCAGAAATAATCGTGCAGTATCATAATTTACTGCTTTCAAAGTGAGACCGTTTGTTTTGGGAAATAAAATTGCACAAAAGTCAGGATCCTGTTTTAGCCTAGCTAATTTCAACTGGTCTTTTTCTGACAAATTGTCAAATGTTATCAATTCATAATTGGGATTGGATCTAAATGTTATTTTTGCTCGCGTTATGTTGGTGTTACTTGTCTTTTTCATCTAATTATTTGGGTTTTAATTTTTCTTTCATGGCGAGTAAGGATTCAAGTGCCCCTTCGAGTTTTTTCTTCAATTCTTCTATATCCTTGATATTTTTTGGAGTTTCTGTTTTAATTGGTTGTTTGTTACCAAGGCGTACTAGTGCATGTTCTAGTAATCCTCGTAAATCTGCTAGTTCTCGTCTGGGAGAAGTTGGATCTTGAACTGTATCGTGGGTTGGATCAGGAGATGGTCCTAGAGTTGGTGCAGGTGGTGCAGGTGGTGGAGGTGGTGGAGGTGGTGGTGGAGGTTCATGAGACTCAGCGCCTGCTGGACAGGGAATAGAACCTCCATGGGAACAACCAGCATCACATGGTTCAGAATCCATAAGTATAGTAATCATTAGGTCACGAATTCTAAAAGCCTTGCTTTGGTCGCTTATTTTTTGTGCTATTTCATTATTAGATGGGTAAGATGAAAGATCAGTCAAAGCTTTTTTAATTTTATTTTCCAATTTTTCAATATCTTCAACAGTCTGTGGTTCCAATTTAGAACTTAATATTAATTTCTCTAAATGAGTGGATGCATATAAAACTAAATTACGTAGATCTTCAAGTTCTCTTATATGAAAGGGAGGTAAAAAATAGTTAGATTGTTTATTATTATTTTCTCCATCACGATCTGAAGATTCATTGGTACCGTTATCACCATAGTCTATTTCTGGAATTAAGGTGATCATAAGATCGCGGATTTTAAATGACATTTAAGACGTCTCCTTGTATTTTCCACAAGACAAAGTCAACTGTCAATGGATTATTTCTTAGGAAGGAGTATTTAAATTTTTTTACCGAATTATGATTTTATGTCTAGAATGGAGGCAATCTATAGTAGAAAGACAAGATGATCAATATATCTTCGAATACCTCAGATTATTGCCTTTTTACATTGGATCGCAAGTAGAAGAGAAATAAGTAAAATTCTATATGACCTTAAATTAATAGCAAAATTATTTTTTATATAGTAACAGTTATTTAATTTTATTATAATAATATTTCTGACTAAATTGCAGTTTAGAATTGTTGACAATTTCTTAAATTCTGAAGAATGTAAAATGATTATCGAGATGGCAAAATCACGATTAACCCCTTCAACTTCCTGGAACGTAAAGAAAGGTAAATCAGAGGTCAGCAATTATAGAATTAGTGACCAGATGTTTTTCACGGTAGGAGAAAACGATTTTATAAGGTGTATAGAAGAGAGGATCGCTGATATTACGGGTTTCCCAATCGAAAACGGGGAAGGACTACAAGTTGTCCACTACTCACAAGGTGGATATTACAAACTACACAGTGATTCATTTGATCTGGAATGGCCAGGTAATAAATCAATATTGAACAGAGGAGGACAAAGAATGATTACTGTTCTAATATATCTTAATAATTTATATTCATTTGGAGGGGAAACATATTTTCCTTATATTGATTTGGAAGTCAAACCAACTGAAGGGAGGGCCCTTATTTGGTATAATGTTTATGAAAATGGATCACGTGATCCGAGTACATTCCATGAAGCAATGCCGGTTCTTAGAGGAGAAAAATGGATTGCAACTAAATGGTTGAGAGAATTTAAATTTCAATAAACCCTGATCTAGTAGAAACATCTTTATCGTCTACAGCCCTCCCATAAATAAACTGTTTGATTTTGAAAGTGACTGTTTGTCAATACATTTAGCATGAATAGGATATATGATATTTGACGATCGATCTTATATTAAAAAATCTAAATACAAGCTAGTAATGTCTCCCCATGACTCTTATTTTTGAACCGCTATCGGTATTAAACAACCTTAGATATTTTACTAATGATTGAGGTCGTTCTATGTCTTTAATAATTTCTTCTCTTGCTATCCTCTCCGGTGAATCCAAATGATGCATAATATGTGGTTGTTTTATATCAAAAATATTACTCAATAGTCTTAATCTTTCAGAATTTGTCATTTCCTCTGGACTTTTCTCCAAAATTATGATCGTACCTTTTTCTTCAGGATGAATAGAACAAAAATAATCAATTTTTGAAATCCCATAGTCAATTGTTTTAGATTCAATTTGTTTTGGATATAGAGGACCAATTTTTAATAGATCGGTTTCTTGACCAAACTTATGAGATAATATCATATGATTTTTTGTATCATCATTTAACCATTCTATAGTTTCTCCTCTTTGAATTTCAATAAATTGAGGTTCAAAATATTTTAAATTATTTGAAGGATCATGGGATTTAGGCATTCTAATAATTTTTCTTTCGGCCATATACGAATAAGAATATCTAAATTTCATTACTCTAAATATTTTTTTGAAGATTAACATTGTTTATTTGATTGAACACTGAAACCATGACCATTCAACTCCCGACGGGCCCGTTATGTATTCGGGTTCATATACATGTTTTATCAATACAATAAGCATAGAGAAAAGAAGGAGGTTCAAGCAAAACGACAGTTAAACTATCTACGACAATCAACAACATTGAAAGAGATGTTGTAAATTCAGAAAATAAACAATTACTAATAAAATTCTTTGACTTTATGAAAAGAGCAGGTACCTCAGAAAAATATCAAAATAATAACCTAAAAGCATTAATTGTATATAGTAAATTTCTTGGACCATCAATTTCTTTTTATGAAATAGAAAACAAAAGTCAGGTTATTTCATTTTTGGATACAAAAATAAAAAATAGTGAAAATGACCCGGATAAACGTTGGATAACAACTTGGAATGATTACCTTGTAAGAATCAAATACTTTTTCAGATGGATGTATAATTGCAAAGATAAAGACCTTGATGACGTTCCATTTTCAGATTGGGAAACACCTGATTTTGTAAAGATAAAGAATAAGAAGACAAAGAGGATTAGCCCATATCTTGAAAACGAGTTATGGGAAAAAGATGATTTATTAACAATAATAAAATACGAATCGTACAAAAGAAATAAAGCGATTCTTGCATTACTCTGGGATTTAGACGCAAGACCACATGAATTAACACTATTAAAAATTAAACATATCCGTTTGAGAGACAAATATGGAGAAGGAGAAATTCCACATGAAGCAAAGACTGGAACTGGACCTATATTGCTTACCACATCGTTTCCTTATGTTAGAGATTGGCTAAATGAACATCCTTTTAAAAATGAGCCCAATTCAAGACTAATTTGTAATCTTATCAATGGCTCTCCTATAACTGCTGATAATATTGATAAAGTAATGAAACAATTACGTGAAAGAATAATTCGGTTATTAAAAAATGGTGAAATTAATAATAAAGACGAAAGAGAAAAAATAGAAGATTTATTAAAAACGAAAAAATGGAATCCCTATTGTATTAGACATAGTGCAATAACAGCTGATTCTGACTACCTTCCTGAATATGCATTAAAGAAAAAAGTAAGATGGTCCATGAATTCCCGACAGGGTTCCAGATACATCAAAAGAAGAATGGGAGATGAATTAAAAGAACAAATTCTCTTAAGAAATGGTATTATATCAGCAGAAGAGTCGAAAGAGAAAACTGTAGTTATTATCTGTTATCGTTGTTCCTTAGTGAATCAATATGAGAATGCATTTTGTTCAAAATGTAGTTATCCCTTGAAACCTGAAGCATATGATGAGATTAAAGGTATGGAAGAAAAAAGAATTAAATCATTAGAGCAAAAGTATGAAAATGATATGAAGACATTTAGAGAGGATATGAATAATCAGCTTAGGCAAATTATGTTAATGGTACAACAAAATCCAAAATTATCAAACATAAAGGCAGAAAGTTTGTTAGAAAAAATCTCTAACATTTAGGTCACCAAAAAAAGTAAGTTGTTGTTTTTTAATATTCTCTAATTCTTCTATTCTTTTTATATTTTGTCTATACAAAAGTAAATATTTTCTCCAGTTGTCTTTTCCATATTCATAATCCAAATTATAAAGTTGCGCTTCTGGGTGAAGATATTCCTGTACATCTGAATTTATGAACCAAATCTTGTCTACTAAATTTTCATATTCTTTAGCTATTCCTTTCTTCTTGCACATAAGGAAAAAGAATTCAAAATATAAAATCTTATTTTCTAACCTAGTTAATTCCTCAGAAACCTTTGGTTTATAATTTATTAGATGAGTATTATTTTTTGATAATTTAGTATTATAAAAATTCGTATAGTCAGAAATAATCTTTGACATTTCAGTAAAAACTAATGAATTCAATTTATTTCTTAGTTCGTCATTTTGGATAATTTTAGGCCATACAACGATAGTTTTGAGCAATAAACATTGCATTAAATATTTTAATAAGAATAGAGGTAATTGTTCGTAAAATAAAATCATGATAAAATTCTTATCTATATTCTCTTTATTATTGAACGGTAATAAAATTAAATCCGGTATAATTTCTTCTATTCTTTTAAGCAATATTGTAAATTCTTCATTAAAATCTCTGATTTGTTTATCGAGACGAATTTGTATATTTTCTTTACATAAAAACAATTTATATCCTCTGGAGTTAGGTTTTTCTTTTTCTATTTTAACTAATTCTTCTCTCTCTAATTCATTTAATATATTTTGGACAGTTTTTTTTGATGAGGTTTTTGTGACTCCTCTTACTAAATCTTCCTTACTACATCCTGGATTATTAGTTAAAAAATCAATAATTGCATTTCTTCGTTTATCATTAGTTATATTGGGATTTTGCAATTTCTTTAGGTCGTCTATTGTTAACATCAATATGAGTACGTGTGTACTCAAATGACTATATTAAACTTATAGTTTATTATATTCACAATGCTAAAAAATAAAACAAGCATAATTGTCGAAAATAGTACTAGAAATGAATTACGGCGAATAGGAAGAAAGGAACAAACCTATGACCAACTTATTAAAGAACTGATTGAAATAAAACAAACTCTTAGATATGGAATAAAAAATTCAGATTCGCTAGAATATCAGTCTTCTAAACCATCATCGAGTGAATCTGATTATCCATAGGAGCGGATTTGAAAAACTATGAACAAATACAATATCTCAAATGAACTTAATAACCTTATCTGTGAAGCAAACGATTGTAAAAATAATGCTTGTCATCAAATAAAAATAGATGTTGGACTATTTGGCAAAATAACATTAAATCTTTGTAGGAATTGCATTCCCAAATTTACAGTAGATGAAGATTAAAAATGGTGATTTCAGAACAATTAAAATCAACATATAATTATGCTTTAGCTTATACTACTAAGGGATTAAGTGTTATATCTCTCAAGCCAAAGAGTAAACAACCTTCTATTGCTTGGAAATTCCTTACAATATCCATTCCTTCAAAAGAGCAATTAGAAAATTGGTTTGTAAATACAGACAATAACATAGGGATAATAACCGGCAAAATATCTTCTGCTTTTGCTATAGATATTGATGGTCACGAAACATACGAATATTTTATTAAAAAAATAAATTCATTATCATCAGTAGACAAACAACTAGTACAATCCATTAAAGACACAATGAAAATAAAAACAGGTTCTGGCAATACTAATTTAATTTTTAGATTTAATCCTGAAGAGTTTCCTATTGATGATGAACTAGCTAATACTATATTATGGAAAGATTCTTCTAATCAAAATAATCATAGTGAAATTCGATTAAAAGGAGAAGGAGGATATATTGTCGTTCCACCATCAATTCACGAAAATGATAAAGAATACAAATTAGTAAATGGGATAAATCCAATACTTTTAACAAGAAGTCAAATTGAAAAAATTATATATTTATTTTCTAAAAATAATGATGTTGCAAATGATATCTCAGAAGTAATAGAAATTTTAAAACCTCATTATAATAATGGAATTAGAAATGATATAATTTTGTATCTCTCAGGATGGTTGCGTAAATTAGGAGTATCTTTAGAAGATGCAGAAGAGTTCGTAAATGAACTTGCTAAAGATGATGAGGAAAAAAGCAATAGAATTAGAACTTTAAACGAAACATACAAGAAACAAGATATAGATGAAATAGCAGGATATTCAGGCTTATTAAAATTATTAACTTACGATTGTAACGAGAGTGATGCAAAAGAGAAATTAAAAAAGGTTAAAGAGATTATTGATAAAATATTTGGGACTAATAAAGATAACAAAAAAGAAAAAGAAGATGAGAAAGATGAAGAAGAAATTGATATTATATCATTAATAAAAGAATATTACGTTGACTTATTTGTAGACCAATTTAACAAACCCTTTATTGCAATCAAAATAAATGAGCATGCAGAGACCTTAGGCCTTGACAGTCAAAGATTTAAAAACTGGATATATAGATTCTTTTACGAAAATACTGGTAAGATAAAAAGTGAACAAGTTGAGAATACAATAAAAGTATTAGAATCTAAAGCAGAATTTAGTGAGAATAGAAAGAGACTTGAGTTAAGAGTAGCAAAAACATCAACTGATGAATTCACTTTCTATTATGATTTGACAAACAGCAATTGGAGTGCAGTTAAAATAACACCAGCAGGATGGACAATTGAAATTAATACACCTATTCTTTTTAAAAGATATAGCAATCAATTACCTCAAGTAAATCCTTTTTTGCCATCTCCTTCCTATTTGACAATGGACGATAAAGACGATACAATCCTTGACAAATTCATAGGCCTTCTAAACGTTAAAGATTCTGATAATAAACTTCTTTTGAAATGCTACATCATTTCATTGTTCATCCCAGGTATAGCAAAACCTATCTTGATGTTACATGGTGAACAAGGTAGTGCCAAGACTACATTACAAGAATTGATAAAGATGTTAATAGACCCAAGTATTGTAAAAACACTTACTTTTCCAAGAGATATCAATGAACTTGTTCAACAACTTTCTCACAACTATATTGCATATTATGACAATATTTCTGTTATCAAGGAACAAATCTCTAATGCATTATGTAGAGCAGTTACAGGGGCAGGATTCTCTAAAAGACAACTATATACTGATGATGATGACATACTGTATTACTTTTTAAGATGCATTGGTTTTAACGGTATCAATTTAGCTGCTACCAAAGCAGACCTATTAGATAGAGGAATAATAATACAATTAGAAAGAATACATAAGGAGAAAAGAAGAAAAATTAAAGATATATGGAAGGACTTTGAGATTTTACGACCTCAATTACTTGCATACATTTTTGATATTCTGGTAAAAGTTTTACAAGTCAAACAAAAAGGAGGAATCAAACTATCCAATGGCCTCAATAGAATGGCAGATTTTGAAGAATATGCAGAGATTATAGCAAGATGTATGGGTTATCAAGATAATGAATTTCTTAGAGTATATCAAGATAATATTGGTGTACAAATAGATGAAGCAATTCAAGCAAATCCTTTGTCTATGGCAGTAATTGAATTAATGGATACTCTAAATGAATTAGATAAACTCCAACTGAATTACATTTACAACTTAATAGTGTTGCAGAAACTAAACTAAATATAAATATACAAAAAATAAAGTCTTGGCCAAAGTCCCCTAATCAACTTAGTCATAGGCTAACTGAAGCTCAAACTACTCTAAGAGAAAAAGGTATTGTAATTGAAAGATACAAGGATGAAAAAGGTCGTAGGAAAATACAGATACGTAAAGTATCGTCCATATCGCCGTATCGTCAAGAATCTCAAAATTATTCACAAAATCATGACAAATCCTTGGACGATACTTTGGACGATAAAAAAAAGTATCGTCAAATAATAGCAATGAAAATCATGCCCAAAATTATGGTTTTGGACGATTTGACGGTGTTGACGATACTTTACATATTAAAGTTAGGGAACATCTTGCTAAAGGAAAAAGTCTAAAGTGTCATCACAAAAATTGTAACAACAAAGAATATCCATCATTACATGAATATAATATTCATTGTCACAGCAAGCATCCAAAACAACCCATGTATCCAGATTTATCTTTGATTAAAATGATAAACTTGGAAGCAAAGGGAAATCCTTGGGAGTAAATTGAAAAAGTAGTCAAATAAAGAAAATTACTGATGGATATAATGTCATTAATCTTTACGTCTTCTTTCTAGAACTTACCAGTAATTATTTGGATATGGATAATTCCGATTAAATGGTGGTAATGGTTTTAGTGGATAATAGAGATTATTTTGAGAGAATTGTTGATTATTTTTCATTTGTTTCAATCTTTCTATTTCATTTTTAATTTCTGCACGATAAGATTGTAAATGATATACATCTGTTGCCTCTTTCAAGATATGAGAAATATTTCTTGTCTCGACATTATTCTCTTAATAAAACTACCAATAGCTAAAAGTTCTGGTATCTGATATTGAAAAACCTGATAGAACTCATAGCATTCATAAATTCTCTCTAATCTCAGAAATTGAAACCATAATCTCAATACTCTTTTCGCTGGGATTTCTAAATCAATTGCTACATCAGTCAGTTTTTTACCATCAAGAAATA
>JANWKP010000290.1 GCA_025451315.1 Nitrososphaerales archaeon
AAATAATACAAAAATAATGGTTCAGCCTTGGTTATATCTGGAGTCAATTTCATTTGACTTTGGGAAATTACGAATCTTGTATGTTGATCATTTGCTGGAATTAATCCAACTTGACCAAGTGTCCCTCTATGGGTAAATACCAAATCACCCGGAAAAGCATTTGCACTTTTTAATTCATCTGCCTTCTCATCTGTCAGAAAGACGAAACCAGCCATATTAAATGGTTCTTTGGTTAAATTAATACCTCGTATTACTGGAACACCAGAAGATACAAAATTGTCCTTTTTGATATTAGAACCAAACGGTCCCATTGCAATAGAGTTACGGGTATCTGCCCTTATATCGTCTATGGAATAAAATTTGCAATGATTCTCTTTGATAGTAAATAGTTTTTCCATCAAACCCTTTTTGAGCCTTCGTGTTTGTTCTATCATCTGATCCAATTTTTTTATTAGTTCATCCACCTTTGAAAGAATAGATGCAATTTTTTGTTGTTCAGTAATATCTGATGTAAAAGGTAATTTTACACTTCCAACCTCATCTCTATTTATTGCTTCGAAAGTTGTGCCTTGAGAATACGACGTAAATCTATGCCTAAAATGAGATACAAGATAGTAACAATATCTTAAATCTGAATTTAATGGAGTTAATGATGCTACTCCTCTACCAATACAACATTTTTCCTTGGTAAGATTTGTTTCCCCGACAGGAGCACGAACTGAAAATAATATTTCATTTTTATTTGCAATTTTTTGAGGACTAGAGCACCATATTCTTGGGATCGGAAAGGTTTTTCCAAAATCAGAAACACCTTGATAAAAAGGCAGTCCAATTCCCTCGTCGTTATAAAATTCTGAAGAGGGTGACTGCCCCATTGTGATTTTGAGAAAAGACTTTACAACTGCTATTTCCCAATCTTGTGGAATTTTATCCAATTCCATTCCTTTAAAATTGGTTTCTTGTAGAATCAAATTTTAAATCCTAATTCTTTCAAATTTGTGTAAACTTTGTCCTCGATCCCTTGTTTTTCTTTTTCCAATTTTTTCAACTCGTCTATGACTGTCTGAATATCAACTGCTTGCTCAGTTTCGGTAACATCTACATATCTAGGAACATTCAGATTAAACTCGTTTTCTTTTAATTCATCAAAATCTGCAACATGGCAATATCCTTTTATATCTTTAAATTTGGTAAATGCAGAATCAATTTTTTCAATATCCTCGTCTCTTAAAGTATTTCTATTCTTGCCCTCTGCAAAATCTTTTGCGGCGTAGATAAACATTATCTTATTCCTTCTCTTTTCAGGTTTCTTTCTATTTAAGATTAGTATACAGCCGGGAATTCCGGTGCCGTAGAAAAGTTTAGGGGGCAGAGAAATAACTCCTTCAATAATGTCCTCGTCCTCTTTCACCATGTTTTCTCTTATTCTTGACTCTTCGTTCCCCCTGAACAAAACGCCTTGAGAGCAGATGATAGCCGCCTGTCCTTTATCATTCAAAGAAGCAAACATATGTTCAATAAAAGCAAAATCAGCCTTATCTTTCTCAGGAGGTATTCCGAATCTAAACCTATTATACGCGTCTTTAGAGGCAACTTTGCTATCCCAATTCATTGAAAACGGGAAATTGGCAAGAACTCTATCATACTTTTTGAGTTTTCCACCGTCTACTAATTTAGGATTGCTCAATATATCTCCATATTCTATTCTAAAGTCCAGAACATTATGAAGAACCATATTCATTTTACACATGGCTAAATTGCCGTAGTTGCTTTCTTGTCCTTCCAAAACTAGATTCCGGGGATTCCCATTATTTCTTTCTACATATTTCCTTGATTCAATAAGCATCCCACCAGAGCCGCACGTTGGATCAGAAATGCTCATTCCTTCTTTTGGTTCAACCAAATTGACGAGTAACCTTACAATTTCCCTCGGAGTAAAGAATTCACCACCTTTCTTCTTAGTTTCATCAGCAAATTCCGCCAAAAGGTATTCATAGGCATCTCCGAAGATATCCTCTTTTTCGAGATCTTCGTTTCTTAATCTAGGAGAATTAAAGTGAGAAATCAGGGCACGAAGTTTATCATCAGGATATTTTCTCTTGTCGTTATACTTTGTATTAGTAAGAACACCGTCAAGTCAGGGTTTTCTCTCTCAATGATACGACAGACTTCATCAATTTTCTCACCTATGTTTTCTGCTGCTGACGAAAGAACATTCCATCTGGCATTTTTTGGAATAAAGAAATTATGTCTATTTTTGTTCTCCCAAGCGTCTTTTTCGCTTTTGCCCTGTTTTATCAATTTTTCAGCCTTTTCTTCAAAAGTATCGTTTAGTCTTTTTAGAAATAAAAGAGTCATTACGGGCTGACGGTATTCACTAGGGTCTAGCGAGCCTCTGAGTATATGAGCAGCACTCCAGAGATGAGCCTTGAGGAAGTCAAAAGTTATCTTTTGGTTCTCCAAAGTATAGTTGATGGGCTTTTCAAGCTTAGATTTCTTTATTTCTCTTGCCAATCCCAATTCAAGAATTTCTTCTATGCTTAAAAGTTTATACTACAATTTATCATCTTTCCACTAAACCTGATGGGGGATGCCCGGTGGTATACCTGGTAGCCAGATCAAAAGGATTCATTAGGCTAATAGATTTTGAAAAAGAAAAAATCTGCTAATCTAGAAAAGTAGATTGGGTAACCCTTTGCCCTTCCCCAGTTGGAAAAAAAGAACTATTTTCATAAATATAACTAATCCATACTCACTAACATATAACCCCTCTTTTTGCTAATGAAAGCTCCATTCCACCCTAACATTTTCAATAGAGCTTTAGAGATCAGGTCATACAGGTCGTTGGTTTTTATTCTCAGTAGTGATTGATCGTAGTCGCTACCGTGGAAAAGACTATTTCTAACTTCATATAAGTCGTCTATAGTTCCATCTTCGTAGTTAACGTTAAAGGCGCTAAAAATATACTTCTGTGCCTGTTTTATTGATATCTTCTTATATGCCACCTTTTTGGCAATAAAGTCTAACTCCTCATTCGAAAATGATTTGCGAAGTTTAGCAAAAAGCTTCCCTAATATGTTCTTCATATCGTTTACAGATTGTGGTTCAATTCTTTCTCCACGTTTCTCAGAGAATTCTTCAATTCTGCTGCATATATTCTCTAGTGCAATATATGCAATTATGAAGCTATCCTGCAAAGTTGAGCTCACTAGAGAGGATATGATATAATCGATACATTTGTTTAAAGGAAATTCTTTCATAACTTCGTCATATTTGAGAATAGCAATTTCCAAGTAATTTCTCAAGTCTTCAATATTTCTAATATCAATTAAATATTGTGACTTGACGAAACTCCGCCTTTTCGTATTGAATAATGTAGTTTGAACTAACTTATTATGCTTAAACAAATCACAATATACGGGAGTTACCCAATTTGATGTGGCAAGTGATAACAAGAAGCATAAGCTATTAATCTGCTGAAACAGTTGATCCGGATTTATATAGACTCCTTGATATGCCGCATAACATGTTACAGCACTTCCTCCTTCATTTACTAATTTAGAGATTACGAAATCATATGTATTAGTTTTTCTAAATTCAATATTCACTGAAGACAAACAAACTGCAAATGTCTCTTTCGTCCCAATGACGCCAGGGCTACTTTGACCAAATTCTATATTGCAGAGTCCCCACTTAAATCTAATTTCCTCTGTTTCAGAGAAATGTGCGTATTTGATACTAATTGGTGAGACAGTAATGTAATGCAAGGTTACCAAGACATTGGTATGCAAGAAATTGTATATTGAAGCCACAATACCTAAGCATCCAAGTATTTTTAACAGGCTTTCTAATTTTAGCTCATATTTGGGAATAGCTTGATCTTTAGGTGAATATGATGTCAAGCTTCCGCTGTCTAAGCCTATCTTCCCGACGGAGACTGTTCCACCCTGGAATAGCGAGCCATTAAAAGAGGCATATTGCACTGTTCTGCTGTCAAGCATTTGAATAACATCACTTACGTCTTCATTTGTTAAGTAAAAATGGCAACTGATTTCTAAATTGTCTTGGTTTGCATTGTAGTCTAGTTTAAGGTAGCATTCAATTTGTTTTCCCGAGCTTATGGTTAATTTCCCACGAGCCAAATATAATCTGTTTTCAAATTCTCCGTTAGGGGACACGACAGAAAAGTAACAAGACGTAATAAATACTTGATTCGGAGCAAGAACTTAAATATTCGAAAGGCAAGCGGTCATATCTAAAGATTTAAGCGGAAATTCGTCCTGATTAAATATAGTATTAAACAAATTACCCCTAGGGATTGAAAATACTGAATACTAATGACAATGCCTAAGGGTTGGAGACCTCCGCGTCAAAAAGACACTGATGGAAATGTCAAATATAAGCAGTGGTTAACGACTCAGTTGCGGGGTTACGTAGATGAATGCTCTTCGGAAATTCGCTCTGATAAACAACTTTTTTTAAACAATATGGGCAAACTCCCTACACTACTCCATGACATACGAACGGTATTCATCCCTATATTGGCTGCTATCATTACCATCCTTATAGGACTAAAGGATGTCCCACCGATTTCTCTATGGTTTCCGTCGTTACCGATTATCTTGATAGTGGGTCTAATTCTCGGCATTTTAGTAATTGAGCTTCTAAGAAGCTTGATAGAAAGGAAGATTACAACTATTGGATTCGGTTATGATATTATTAATTTTCGGCTGACCGTTTTGAAGGGATTTATAAGCCGGATGTCGATTGATATTGATTACCTAAAGGAGTATGAGCTCAGAAATTTCTGGGATTTTGTGGTTATATATTATGGTGATAGATCTGACTTGGCTCAGAGATTTCAAGAAGCATCCAAGGCACTACTAATGCTATGGTATAAAGGTGAGTTGACCAATGGTTACTCCGTATCAAGATATATGACCGAACACGGAACACTACAATTTAGGAGGCTTGAGCATGACCTTCTTAGAAATCCTTTGGTGCAGGCGTTTTTGAACACTCCTGAGGGGAGGAACTACATGAATAGATATTCCTCTTCTGCTATTCTGACTTGAATTGGAGTAGAGATAAAACTAAACTGATTTCCATTTTTATCAAAAGACCATTACACAATTCGGTGACCATAAACACGAGGATTCATTGAATCCCAAAATGAATTTATTTATAGGGGTTAAACAACATAACTCTGAAAGTTTATAGAAAGTGTTTTATTAATTGTTTTTTTCTTTAACAAAGGCTAACTATACGCGCATGCAAAATCTATTAATGTATTACACATATAGAGAGAATTCACGAACGCTAGACTAAAGCGGGGAGCTCTCCTTCTGTCGAGTTTTTTACTCCAGTTTAACGGATAGGGACTCCCCGAGCATAGCCCAAGGGTTCGAATCCCACTCCCCGCATTATAAACTGGTATTCCATCAGCAATCTTAGCCGGCAATCGTGTGTTTTGAAATGGCATTCATATGATTATCCAATTTTCTGGTCACCTTCTTGAGTTAGAGGGGTATGAAGCATGTCATACTAACTTTGACCGTTGATTTAACTTTTAACAGGTTGATTTTATGGATGTTCAATCACATAAAATGGCTTCAAATAAAAAAGACAAAGTGCGTTTTATTCCGATAAACGGCTCATATTAGCCTCCAAGTATTAAATATTTCTCAGTGTAGAGAATAATTCACAAACTCCAGCGTACAGCATCGTTCTAACATCACTAGCGTTAAACAAAACATTGAATATTTGGACTCATTTAGCACAATTTTTTTCGGTTCAAATATCTCTACTTAAATATTGATTTTACGCCATTTAAATAGGCTGGATTTACTTATTATTCGTCATGCTAGCACCTATTAATTTCCCAAGCTAGTTTATTAATAGTTTATTAAATATTT
>JANWKP010000291.1 GCA_025451315.1 Nitrososphaerales archaeon
ATCAAAATTCCAAAAATTCGAATCGAATACATAGTTGCTAAAATCTTTACTATTAAAATACTTAAGGAAATTGTTGACTCCAATATAGTCATTTGATTCATTTAAATCAAGAAAATTTTCGCATAAAAGTAGAAATTGATAGATTGTTTTAAGACGGTCATCATTTTCATGAACATCTTGCATATCTCTGAGAATATTTTTAGCTTCAATATGATTATTAGATTTGATTAAATCTTCAAGTAACATTAATTTAAATCGAAAATTGTTATTACTACTCAATTCGACTAATTTTTTTGATATAGAAACAGCTTCAGTAAAATTATAATGGTAATTTGAATAAATTAATCTTAATTTCTCTAACGGCTTGAGCATTTCTGGTTTATTATTAGATTCTTCGTATAACGATAAAGATGTATTGTAAGACTTTTCAGCTTCCTGAATGTTCCCTAGAGAAAGTAATGCATTACCTTTGTAATACAGAGCTTCAGCATGATTCTTGTCTAAATCAAGAATTTTATCAAAGTATTTTATTGATCCCTTATAGTCCTCCAAATAAAGATTTGCTAAACCACAAGTAAAAAGAGCTTTAACATTATTTGGATCAAATTCTAGGAACTTATTAAAGACTAATATTGATTCCTCATATCTTTCTAAGTTAAAAAGAGCAAGAGATTTATGATATAAAGCGTAACTATTATTTGGTTCAAGTACAAGTATTTGATCGGCAAGTTTGATCGATTCCTCATATGAACCTTCTTGATGTAGATAGCCTATTTTTTTAGTAAGGTTTGTTATTGTTTCTGAATATTTCTCAGAAGCAAGTTCATAATATTTTTTTGCTTCTTCATTCTTATCTAGATATTCTAAGGATATAGCTTTACTTGTATATGCCTCAGCTAGATTGTCTTGATTTAGACTAATAACATGATCAAAAATGGATATCGATTCCTCATATCTTTCTAAGTTAAAAAGAGATTTACCTTTGTTATATAGAGCAGAAGCAGAAGATGGAAAAAGTTCTAATGCATAATCATAACAATTGTTTGCATAACTATAATATTTTTTGTCAAGCAGAAGATCAGCTAGTTTTTTGAGTGAATTATAGTCTAATGGATCTTTTTTAATATTGTTAACTTCTTCTAGGATTGCTTTGTCATTGTTTGAAACTCGTAATATAGTATCTAAGAAAATATTGATATTAATTATTTATTACCTCCTTTAGAACTATTATAAAATTTATAACTTACTGACAAATTCGTTAAAAGTGTACCTAATTTGGTATCATTTTTGTCTGTATATATATTATTGTTTCTTACTTCATTTCCAATTGAAATTAAAAAGCCTTTCCATTCTACATCAATACCAGCAAGTGTATCACCTTGAAGGGATGCGGCTTGATTTCGGAAATCTTCTATAAATCCTCTCCTAGTAGTTCTATTGTCTTCTATCTTAAATACAACGTCATCTGGAAGAGATATACACCAATTTATTACACCTTGTTTGTATAATTCTAATTGAGACAAAATCCTTTCATTTATGGTCTTTATTGATTGATTTGTAGGATTAATATTTTTTAAATCTTTTAATTTCTTTGCACCAGCAATAACATATTTGATGTCTGGAAATGATGATTCAGGTATATCAAGATATTGATTAATTTCATTTACAAGATTTTCGATATTGTCTTTATATTTTGTAATTGATAAAGCAATCAGTATCTTGTTGATATTTGTAGCTTGGCTTGCATGTGTATATGAAATTTGTTTCTTTTCTTCAGACATTTTGGTATCAACATATTGTTGAAGAGAACCTAACGTAATTATTCCACTATTCACATCAGCTGCACCTCCTTCCAATCCTTGGAGTAAATAATAGGTAAAAGCACCATGCACATGTGGTTGATTATTTTCTTGGTGGGTACAATCTTTTACTTCCCACGATACCTTGTCGATTGCACTTGAGGTAATAGTAAATTTACCTTCCCCTTCCCCTTTACCGTAATCTTCTTTGTCAGCACTATTTCCAATATTAGATTCCAGATAAGGCCGTACATTTTTAATTTCAGTATCTCCTTTAGTATCTTTTGTAGCTGTTCCTGAGAAACAACAGTCAAGTACAAGTATAGCATTTTGTTTATTTTCTGATGAATATATTTGTCTTCTGAGGTCATCTATTCTTATACCGCCAATATAAGGATCGTTTTTATCTATATCATATGTAGATAAATACAAATCATCTTTTTTATCTAGAAATCCATGTCCTGAAAAATAAAATAATGCAACCTCATGTTTTTCGTCCTTTCTAAAGATTTCGCTAATTCTTTCAATAATTTTTCTTTGAGTAGCATCTTCACCTCGTAGGAGGTTTTTCTCATTCCTTTCAAATCCGCCTTTTTGAGATGTGAGTAAGTTAAATAATTCTTGAGCATCATTTTCAGATCCTGATAATTGAGGAATGCTAGGATCTTCATAGGTGTTTATTCCTACCACTATTGCAGTTCTTTTGCCTTTAAAAAGGTCAGTGCTTGACAAATTATGCTCTCACACCTAATTGTATTATTAAATAATAAATTATTCGAGATGATTTACAAAATATAAAATAAATCTTATTAGTTTCAATTATTGAGATGTTGGTAATTTCTTTCAGTAATGAATCCCTTATATGTTTTAATGAAATTTTAATAAATTTAAAAAAAAATGAGAAATAAAATATAAAATATAACTTCAATAGAAGATGAAAAGTAATATTATATATTAAATCATCCACTGACAACGTTTATCTTTACACTGCGTATTTTTATAAGTTTCTATCTTATTGCTATTTACTAAGATCTTATAGTTTGATTCCATATTCTGTCCTATATAACCCATTATCATAAAAATAAGTTTAGGTTTAAACTCAAAAGATATCAATTGCTACTACTAACTTTCAACTTGGATCTCTATTTGAGCAGTAGTCCATTCTTTGCTTGGAGTTGAAGAAGGATTAATATTTCTAGTAGCTGGTTTATCTTTGGTTATAGTAGCCATTAATTGCTCTAGTGGAGTCATGCTGACGTTACTACGGATAGATTTGTTTTGTGTTACTTGTTTTTGATCCAAAGAAGGTAATTCAAGCCAATGAAAATCAGTTGGATCCAGTGTTGCAAAAACTTTGATTAGATCTTTGCCCTCTTTATAACCATTTGGAAGTGAAACACCTAATGGAAAATATTGTTCGCTATCGGGATCTACAGGTATAAAATTTTCTCCTGGATTTGAAGGATATATTTGACTAACTCCCCAATCCGGTTGAAGATCCAATATGGTAATATTGAAAACTTTGTTGGATTCTTTTGGTAAATTATTCCTTACACGTAACACCATCTTTTCTCCTACCTTTACTTTTTTTATATTATTTTGAAATTCCAAGGGTTTTAGTTCTGGCTTATCTGCAGGATCATAATCATCAGCAACCCCAAATAATTCTATTTCTAATTTACGTGAAAGAGGAGAGGAATTATCAAGATTATCTATTTGTTGTATGTTCATATATTTTGATAGATGAACAAGTCTTTGGATAATACTAATTGCGGAATTTTCTTTGTTTATCATTATAGGTGGATTTAGATTAGGTATAGGATTACCAGCTGGATCCCATATTTCATATTCATCTTTTTCATTTACAGTAATTTGAAAATCCGCGTTGCTATTTTCTAAAGTGGTTAATTCCAAAAAACCTTCTTTTGAATTTTTTAAAATATTATCCTTGAGTATTTCAATTGCTTTTGAGTGGTCTTTTCTGATAGATGGATCAAAATTTGAATTATTTGGGTATACTAGATTTACTTTCTTTTTAAGATGGATATCTACAGGATCTACAAGGATTGCCTGTGATCCTGGTTCTATATTGCTGTTGTTAAAATTAGTGACTACATTTGCCCAAGAATTAGTAGATCCTCTTTCATCAACTTCCACTATTGCCAAACGTTTCTCGATTTGACTAAAATCGCTTATACCAGAAGGATAAACAGCGAACTTGGTGCCCTTTCTAATCCCATGAACCTGACCAGTGTTCAATAAAATTCTCTTATTAGCACCATCTACACTCATTACATTTACCGCATAGATAGTTTTAATATAATTACTTCCAAAAACTTGGCGGTTTCCATCTCCTTCTAGCATAGGTGTCTGTTGAGGAAATTGACTATGAATTTTTGCGATAACCCGATCATGAATCTGTTTAAATGTTATTTCTTTATCTAATTGTGAAAGTGATTTTAGTAGCCAGTAGGTTAAAGCTCCGTTTCGTTCAATTCCATCAAAGGCATATTCATAAGCAGATTCTGATGGTCTACATGCTGCAAGTAATACATATCCAGTAATTTGAGGAAGCCAACCACTATTATCTGTCTGTAAATTTCTTGTAACATTTTTTGATGTATTAATATTATTATTAATGTCAGCTGTATTACTTGAAAGACTTTTCCATGTACTTTCAAGATCTTGTCTTGAAGCTACTGCACTATCTTGTGGCCTTGGAGTTTCGTCTATTATACTGCTACCACGTACAACTGCACCTCCATTTCCCCGTGTAGCACCACCTGAATGACAACTATCTAAGACCATAGTAATAACTAATTTTTTTTCCAACATTCTTTTTATAATAATTGCAATTTCTGTATCTCTAAGATATCTGGTACTGGTATCACCAATATCAGTTGGAACTAAAGTTTCATCAAGAGCTTTTTGACCTTTTATATCTGGAATATGTGTTCTTGTCCTTCCACCATGCCCAGAATAATGGATGTAAACTTGATCTCCGGGTTGAGCTTTTTCGGTTATTGTTTTAAATGCCGCTACCATATTATAATATGTAGGCAATTTTTCAGGTGATTCTCTCGGCCCATCCTCTAAATCATTGAATGAAGAAGATAGTTTCATAATATTTTCTTTAGATATTCGAACTTTTTGTAACAAAAAATCTTCTACATGATTAATATCTCGTACACATCCCCTCAAGCTAGGATAAGAACCGCCTTCTGGAAGTGTATTTTGATAATAATAATCTACACCAATTAATAATGCAAATAAATCCGAAGTTCCATTTTTACTCATAATTTTGTTTAATTCTGTGGTTTTGTTTTATAAAAATATTATTGTCTTGATATATGAAAGTCTTAAAATCTTAAATATTACATAAAATAGGATTTAGATTTGATTTTTATTATACTAATTATTGCTTAGTTTAATAAATAAAAACATTTTTTATTTTAATTAGAATTTATCAACAAAAAATAATTATTAAACTGATATCAGTTGTATGCCTTTACAATCATTGAAAATTTTTCGGCGCCGCAAAATCTGTAATTTAGAGTTAGAGAATATTTTAGAGAATACTTAATCAAATACATTACAGATAAACAAAAATTTACAATTAGTGACTAAATTAAGATAACTTTACCTCTTTCATTCAATTCGTTAATAAAATAATTCTTCTTAGATATCATATCATTATATATAGATACAAAGAATTGTATCCAGTTATATACATGAAATAGATTGCATTCGTTTCTGATACATGGATAGTAGTCATCAAAACTCTCGGTTCTATCCTTGAAATATTGATTGACTCGTTCCATCAAGCTTTTCTCAAAAGAAGAATGTAAATAGTGTTTCAATTTCAGTATATTACATGCTTCATCATACCAGGTACCACTATCAGTATAAACAGGATGTCTTCCATATTTTGATACAAGAGATCTAATGAATTTTTCAGCAACAAGCATATTTCTCTCATCAGATATGTAAATTCCAAGCACAGAACTGTGTACTGGTTCTATTCAAAACCATGACTAAAAATGCTGGTTTCCAACCTGGATAACAGTTTCATATATTATGAATGCTGTTACTCTTTTCCTTTTGTAAATCGGAAACTCTCCAAATCTCTGAATCCAGTTCCAGACAGACACGTAACTCCTCTTCTCGTCTCGAAATATTACTAATGCCTTTGATGTATTAGGCAAACTGAGACCAAGAAAATACAAATACAAAGAATACATAACTACAATAGTGGAGGTTCTGTTTCTTTCTAATCTACTTATTACCATAGATTAGAATGGGGTATCCATAGCTATAGATTTTACTGCTTAACTTAACAGAGCCTTATTAAATCTCTATATCAAGATTTTTATTAATATTTTACAATAATTTTAATTCAGCTTGTCTAAATTTTAAGATATACCAACTATTTTTTATATATCTTTTTCAAAAATACAGTATGAATGAATCAAATTTTGAGAATAAAAATGGAAAAGATGAATCTCAGACAGAGACAATTTCAGGTAATATCGAATACGGGATCTTTTCTGGCCCAGGAATAACCAATGAACTTGTACCATTTAGGGAAGTTGATGGTTATGCAGTGGCTGAAGGAGATATTATTTTGGGAACCGTCGAGGAATTAAGAAATCCAGATCCCAAAGTATTAGAAACAAATGAGGAAGAAAGAGTCAGAGATGCTGGAAATGATACTGCTGGCGAAAGAGGTTTGGTAATAGTTGGAAGTCGATACAGATGGCCTAATAAAACTATGCCATACGAAATAAATTCTAATCTTCCCAATGAATCTCGTATACAACAAGCTATGGAACATATTACTACTAAAACTGGATTTAAGTTTGTTAAGAGAACCAATCAAGATGATTATGTTCATTTTCAATGGCATGCCAGTAGTGCCAATTCAATGTTAGGAAAAAGAGGGGGCAAACAAATAATTAATTTGGCAGATTGGGCTACTGTTGGTAATACTGCCCATGAAATTCTTCATGCAATGGGCGTATATCATGAGCAAGGAAGACAAGACCGGGACTATCACATAAGAATACATTGGTCGAATCTTGCGGATGGATGGGCATCACAATATGCAAAGCCTGTAAGTGCCTTATCTATAGGAACATACGACTATTGTTCTATTATGCACTATAATCCTACTGGCGGAGCAAAACCTGGATTACAGGCATTTACTGTTTTAAGACAAACTTCTTGTACAGTAGGTCAAAGACAAAGCATGAGCGAAAAAGACATACAGACTATCAAAAGAATATATCCATAAATAGTAACAAAATAATAAAATAACATTGGACAAAGTTTTTATTTTTTTAACGGTTAAAAATGAATACGAACGATAAAAAGATTAATCATTATCGTATCACTTTAAATATCTTATTTGATAATGAATTTAAAGCCAATACTCCTACATTTAATTTAATTATTCAACTACTTGATGTAACATTTGAAGATGTTATAGACAATATAATATATGAAATAAAAAAAGAAATGAATTTAAAAACTATCCAAGATAAGAAATTAGAATTTATATTTGATACTGAGATCTATGATTCGGATAAGATATACAGCTTTTTTATTTTAGTAGATATGGATAAAAACAATAAGATAAGCATAGGAGACTATATTTCTATGGATAGGTACACATTTGAACTTCATGATGGTATTTCTTCTTTATCAATAAAAGTGAATAGAGTGAATAGTTAATATCAATTTAATATAATAATTTGGTATTTTTTTAATTTCTTGAATTAACTTAAAAATATCAATGATGCATAAATAAATATGTCATCGTCAAAGTTAAATAGTATTGGAAATAAAATCGAAATGTATGTATTTATATCATAATTTAATAACCTATTTTTTCCCATTCATAATCTTTTGTAGCTATATTTTCCTTTACCGTCCAAAGATCATAAGGTCCCACTCTATCTTAATACCTCTCTAATTTGATAGTACCACTTGAACCTTAATAAGAATCAATTATTTTGTTAAAGTTCTTTTTTAATCTTACAAAAGTTGTATTGCCTGAAATATTTTCTGTTAATGCAGCTATCCAAACTGCATCATATGCATTAAATACTCTTTGGGTAACATTTTCCATTTACATCCAGTTCTTAGGACAAATACTATACCATCAAGTACTTTCTGTATGGAACAATGGGACGACCTATAGTGTTCTCTGGCTTTTCATCTGGCAAAATATTTTTAATTTCAGTCCATAGATCATATTGGATGCGTGTAAGATAAAAATAGAATGAAAACGTACTAACTCTCACAAGAACTTTCAGGTTATTACACCTATCGTAGTTTTTTAAATAATCCACTACCAGTTAATGACTTTAATGAGATTAAATTAGAAGAAGCTGAAGCTGAGCTTTTTTTAATTTTACAGGATGATGGAACAATAACTGGCACTATGTCTTTTCCACCTGAGCCAGGGACACCTGAGAAGCTTTTCATAGATATTAAAGGAAAAGTAAGTGATTGTTTGCCATCAGTGTCTTTAGAGTTTATTGGTAAAAGGTCGTTCAAACACAGAAATGGCCGACATCTTGCTTAAGTTTTCTTGCTCACTAACCCATAGCTGGGAAAATGGAGTTGGTCAACGTGTATCATTGACAGGAGGAGTAAGAAGAGATCAAGATCATGGTTTAGGAGATAAAATTGATAAAGCTAATACCCTGCAAGTTTTGTTGCTGTAAAAAGAGATTTTACTGAACCAAGAGAAATCGACAAAATAGCAATGGTTGCATCGAAATCTCACAGACTAAAGCATGCAGTTTGGTATACTAGTCGCTTACGTGGAGTATGGTATGCTCTGAATGAGGAGAATAAGACATCGATCCGTCTAGGTTGTGGTCTTGACCGTCCACCATTCGATGAATATGACCAACTTAATCTAACGAATGGTGCAGGAAGATTTTCTCTTTATACACAGGAAAATGATCAAAATGATTCGGGAGGAATATGATTCTCAAGGAGTTCCCTACATAGAAAGCTGGAAAACACTACCTCAATCAGATGCACAACATTTTTTTACGATGAACAGGATGATCCAAAACATCAGGAAAAAAAGATCTATCAAATAAATGTGTTAGAATCTGGTAATATGATTCCACCAGCATATACGATTCCTTCTGATAATGAAGAAGCTGATCTTGAAGACTTGAAATTTTTAAAATTTTTGAAAAGTCAGGATTATTTCAATAATGTCATGATGAGACTTGAAAGAATATTTAAGAATAAGACGTTCCTTGCTAGTCTTACATTAGGAGCATTGGGAAATTTACTTGAATTTGAGATTCATAACCAGATGCATGTACGATGGTCAAGCATTCCACGAGATCCAAAATCAGGAGAACCCGCAGATAGAAAACTGTTTGATTTTGATGATAAATGGGACGATCCAAAATACGATTCTCTTGGGGATTTCTATTCTTCTCATGTCAATCCTTTATTCTGGAGATTACATGGATGGATAGATGATCGAATTGAAGAGTGGTTTAATGCACATGAAGCAAGACATCCACGAGAAGTAGAAAGATATGAATATCAAGGAGTTAAATGGTTTAAACCTGGAAGATGGGTTCAAGTTTCTAAACTATTCTATTGGCCTGAACATCATCCCCATCTTCATAATAATAACGATAAAGAAGAAATTGACGTAATGTTAAAAGTTCTTGAGATCCTAAGTAGGTTATTCACTCCTCAAACAGCTGCTGAGGCAAGATTTATAACACAACGTGACTCTGGTAGTATGAGCTTTATGCATGACATAAAACCTGATAAATAATAATATAGTCCCCATTGCAGGTTTTAAAAATTTTAATTTGCATCACATGAGATGAAAATTTGATTTAATTTCTACGACTAAATTCCTATTATAATTTTTCGATTTACAACCGGCTTCTAAAATTTCCCTTCAACTATTATTACAATATCTTCTTTGGTTCCTAAAATATAGAACTAAAGAAAAAAAAGATTTAGTCTATATAAACTTTACAGGCTTCTACTAGACCTGCTGAAACTTCAGACATTGTATTTGTTGCTTCCTCATAAGGAGGTTGAAATTTCTTTCCTGTCTCTATGGTAAAGCCCATTATGTTTCGATTAGCACCATTGTATCTTAGACAATACAAATAATCATGACAAGTCCCTGATGTGGGGTAAAGTCCTATGCTAGGTTGCGACTCATAAACCGTGCCTCTAACTGCTGCAATTGCATTTCTAATCCTTTTCCCTGTACTATCGTACCACTCTAAATCTTTTCCATGTATATATTCTTTGTAAATGCTATCCCCAGACTGACCACGAGAGCCATCATAATTAGGATTATTGAAATTCATATCAGGATCCTCTGTTTGAGTTTCATCATCTCCCCATGGATAGAGAATAAGTTCTGAATAAGAGTGAATATCTAATACACAGCTAATATTTTGATATTTGTTTATCAAATGAAGAACATTCTTTGTTTCTGGTTCTGAAGTTGCTTCTTTTCCTTTGTATATCTCTGTGACCGAATTTGAACTCGTACCAATACCACTATCCCAGAGAAAATCATAATTCCTGTTAAGATCTACTCCTTTTTGTGGAAGACCAGGGTTTGGATTTTTATTCTTTCTCCACCATACATCTCCATTTGGTGCCTGTACAAAAAATCTACCATCCGGATTTACCAATGGAAAGATGAAAAGTTCTAAATTCTCTACAATTTGCTTCACATCATCTGCGGTATATGATTTATTCTCAAACTTCATTCCTGTTTTAGAGGTATAGGCTTCACAGACATTTAATGCAAGTTTTACTAACAAATCTGGGTTTAAAATTTCTCGAGCATGTACTCCTCCCAAAAAAAGCAATCCAATTTT
Organism: Nitrososphaerales archaeon; assembly: GCA_025451315.1. GTDB lineage: Archaea > Thermoproteota > Nitrososphaeria > Nitrososphaerales > Nitrososphaeraceae > TH1177. Next base: position 10,697 of record JANWKP010000291.1, read on the forward strand.
AGGAGTAGAATTGTTTATACCTATTTTTATTGCTCTACAAGTTCTTTTTTCATGGGTCTTTTTTGGTAATACGATTAATTCTACTAGAGATGAATATGTTTTGGCTATGTATTGCAATGCAGAATCTATCCCCTGTGAAGTCAAATATCCTGTGAATGACAATGTGAATAGAGACGGAGGTGTTTCTTCTTTTTCTCCTTCTACTTCAGGTACTCTTCTTCCTTTCGTTGCCTCCTCATGACTTTTTTTAGTCATTTCGCTCCAATCCGCAAATGATATAGTCTCTTCAATTGCAGGTGTATTCTTCATCGATTCTTTTTTTACAAGTACTTTGTAGCCATTTTCTACTAGTTTATTTATGTCGTCTAATGTGATTAGTCCATCTATCTTAAATTCATTATCACTGATGGATTTTGCTGTAGGTTGAAATAAATCTAATTCAAATTTTTGAAGGTTAATTAATTGTTGTTTATTTGATGCTATGACTTCAACAAAATATTTTGTAACCATGAAATCTTTTTTTAATACAGTTTCTTAAAAGTTTTGGTATATATTATTAATCGGAATTTTTAGACTCTGAAAAGATTAATAAATATTAATAAAAAGCTAATACAATATTGCTAAATCTTTATATTTTCATATGTAATAGTATAATGGATCATGTAGTTTGAGTTCTAAAATAACTGTCTTATTTATGGCAGATGCTCCTGATGATAAAAATATGTGAATGTCATTAAAGATTGTACAGAAATACAACAAACACTTGATGATCAGAGATAAATTTCAATTTTTTCATAGTCTGGGAGGCTCTGTTAACTTAACGGTTTTTAGTAGTAATTAGATAATTATTTTCATGGTTAGAGATAAAAATATTGGACATTGTAGAGTATTGAAAGGTGGAAGGATTACCATACCAAAGGAAGTTAGAGAAAAATTGGGCATAAAAGATGGGGATTTTGTAGATTTTTTATTTACAAGATATGGATCAATTAAAATAATCAAATTCGAATTTGATTGGAAAAAGGCAATGAAACAAA
>JANWKP010000292.1 GCA_025451315.1 Nitrososphaerales archaeon
AATATCAGTCATTTCACAGAATAATTTGATACTCTTTAGATAATTATTTACAGTCGATCCTGTTATTTCTCTTTTGTAAACTCTTTCCAATTGGAATTGCATAAATTTTAAGACACTAGAAAATACCCATTGCGAATCTTCTCCCTTTGATTTAGCTATAAATTGTATACTTTTCTCTTCAGGAGTTGTACCTTCTAAATCCAAGAAATCAAAAAACTTGTCAATTCTTCCAATATACTTTTGTCTAGTTACTGGAGATTTCATTGCATATAAGTACAGTGACCAACTATCAAGTTCGTGCTCATTTTTTATATTTTTATTATTATTTTTTTGTTCTACCACCTTTTCTATACACCTTTTTATTCGTAGAACCCACTTAAAAGAACCTATATCGTTGCGGGCCCGTGGGAACACGGTTCAATATTGAATAGAATCTACAGTTGATTTCGATCAAAATAAGTTGGATGCAAAAAAAGTTTAGTTTAGCAGATTCTAAAACTACTTACTCGTGAGGATGAGAATGGTGTATAGACAGATTAACCGAATACCCCTTTATTTCCCAAACCTTATGAATAAATATCTAAAGTTATTTGTTCTTATCTTTTTAACAAAATTTGGTTTAGAATCATAGATAAAACTAGTTAATTACTAAATGGGATGAAATTAGCAGTTAGAATATTGGCATTTACAACTATCATATCATTGTTCTCCTTAGGAATAGTAGTTGGTTCCCAACAAGCAATCGCCTCTAAACCATCACTAGCCCCAGGACAAAATGATTGCAATCCCGGAAAATCTGATTTCGAATTCTGTGGGCCACCTGGAAAGAACGGATATTTAGGTAACCCCGGTCAATGTCAAACGGAATTAAGAGACTTTCCATATGAATATCCAAAAGACGAGGCTCATTTTCAATGTCATCTTTCATTCTGACAAAATATTCATGAATAAGTAAGCCAATGCTTTTTTGGATATCTTAAGATTAGATATTGTCTATCTAATTTTTATGAATCCTATATCTATAGTCGAATATATCAGAAGGGGCAAGGTTTTGGGTTGAATAGAATTTAGGATTAACTTGCGGTGTTTGGAAAAAAGTTTATACCCGACGAGTATTACCATCATTACCTACTAAGAGATCATTCAGTTTGGGCGCGTGGGGATACGGTTCAATATTGAATATAATCACAGCATGCAATGAGATTCGACAATCAAAATTTGCTCTTGTAATGTATAACAATATAAGCAAAACCCATGTTTGAAGTGTCAAGAGTGGGATACGAATCCATCAGTTTATCTTTTGGGGGCGTATTATTTTAGGTAATCAGATAATAAGATTGATAGGAATTTTCTTACGGGTTCTTAATATTCGCATTGAAAAGAAAATTCAAAAGATGGAAGAGATATTATAATTCGTTATGCGTATACATAATTTAAAAGTAGAAGCAAAAACTCAATTTCACACTCCTACTCTTCTGTGTCTCCTCGAATAGACACTTAGCATTTCCTTAAACTATCAACTCTAAAAATTTAGTTAAATAAAGACCAAGAACTGTTCTGCAGACTTTAAAAATATAAAATTAAAGATAACATGAATCATGTTTAGGAAGATAGACGTCTCTACCATTGCAGCCAGATTTTTTCATAAAGGTGGTATGCTATCAAACCAAGATTATTTTAGAAGTTTACCATACAGGGCGATGAAAATCGTTAATCGTGACTTAAAAATTAATAAAATTAATATTGCAGGAATTACTCTTTATTTGGACGATAAGGATTCGCTAAACTTGGCTTGGCATAGAGTTTATGAACCATATGAAACCAGGTTGGCACTAAATTTAATTAAACCCGGTAATACTGTTTTAGATTTAGGTGCATTTATTGGTTATTATACACTTCTATTTGCAGATAAACTAGGGTCCAAAGGTAAAGTTTTTGGATTTGAAGCAAGTCCAGTCTCCTTTAGTATTCTAAATAAAAATGTTGAAGAATACAATAACAAAAGAAAACTTAAACCTAATGAAAGAGTTACTATCGAAGATAAAGCAATAACGGCAGATAGTAATCAAGAAATTATTCTCTATCTATGTGATGTCAATAATGGAATGAATCGGATTTATCCATCTATTTATTGCAATGATGATGCGAATAGTTACAAAGTCAAAACTGTAAGACTGGACGATTATTTTCAACATTATACAAAACCTTTCGATTTTGTAAAAATGGATTTAGAAGGTTCTGAATTTGGAGCACTTGAAGGAATGAAAGAAATAATTAATAAAAGCAAAAGCATTAAGATCTTATTGGAATTCATTCCCTCCAGTATCATTGAATATGGAAGGGATCCCCAAGAATTAATAGAACTTCTCCACTCATACGAATTCACAATTCATCATTTAAATAAAGCCTCCATGAAAATGGAGCCGATTAGACCCATAGTTTCTACAATGGTGGAAACTGGATCACAACTCATGACTTCAGATTATTTGATAGACATTGCTAATAACAATACTACCAACATCCTGTGTACTAAAGATAGTAAGACGTAAAAATTCATAAAAAGAGGTAATCTGATCATTATTCGGGAGAACAAGGGTTTCTTTACATCTGCTTGATATTGACTGGACCACTAACTGTGAATTCATGTAAAATATACATTGTTAGAATGCAAATTGCTGGACAATATTCAAACAGATTAGTTTTTTTATATGTAGATAATACTATTCTAATTGATCTGAAATATCAACTTAAAGAAAAACATGAAATCATTTTATCAAATCCACTTATGAGATAAGGGGACCATTACTTTATGGCCACGATTTCATCTACCAATGTTGAACAGCAAGAACATAGAATTCTGAACCGTATTGCCATAATCAACGAATGTAGATCCCTGTTAGAAGAATTAGATGATGGAATTTATACCATAGATTGGGAGGGGTATTTTCCAATAATAAAAAATGACAGTAATAGATCGTTACATGAAAAATCGATCAAAATTACCGTAGAAACAATACTAGAATTAAAAAGAATGTTTCATTTTAAAAAACCACTCTTAGCCAAAAATATCAAAATTTCGAATGCCGATTTGTCTTCCCTAGATCTATGGACTTATGATCAACTAATAGAACTTGAATCAAAGTTGGTTTTAATTCTCCATGGGATATGCCTACAAAGATAATCGAATAAATTGATCAAACAGTCCTAATTTAGTCCTGACTCTATTGATTTGGGCATAGATAAATTAAATATCTTTTTAACCGCATCAAGGGCCACACACTTGTATAAATTTGGTTATCTTCGTAATTGTAATTCATATTGAGAAAATAGGGAAGAAGATTAATACCATGATCAGGTCAGTTAGCGAGTTCAGATAATGAATAATTGGTTTCAGACCAACTATTTATTTCGACAAATTAGTATTTAGTGCCCTTAACAAGTTTTTCTTTAAAAAGGCGGATGTCCGTTTGAACCTTATTTTCTTTAATTGAGCAATTTGATTTCGTCTTATAAAATTGCGCAGATCCTTGTCATACATGCTGAAATAGCCTTCATCTTTTGGCCTGCTAAAAATGTAATGGTATAGCATATTAATTGCCCCTAGTCTCCCCATAGGCTTACCGGAAATAAATGAAACTAGAAATCTGTTTAATACAAATATTGGATGGTATCCCAGGGTTCTCATGGTAATGCCCCAGTCATAAAAGTGATGTTGAGATCCTAACCCTCTTTTATGCTCATATTTAGCATAGTTTAGAGCAGTATAACGATAGCCAAACATTTCAGCCCAATGAATTATTGCTGTCTCAAATCCCAATTTTTCAGGATAGTATTGGTAAAAATCGTCAAAATAAGAATTACGAACGAACCTGCCCGATCCTCTTGGAGCAGAATACTGAGCCTCCTCATAATTTCCGGAAACAAATACATGGTTTCTATTTTTATCCATAAAGTTGATAATTTTATTCGCGTAATCCCTTTCATAGATACTATCATCATTGGCTATCATATGGTAGTCAGTAATTCCCAAATTATTTGTCTGGCTATATTTAAGGGCCTTGTTAAAATTTATTGGCACCCGTGTTATGTCATATCCCAAATCAGGATTTGTGATAACAAACAAATCGGGAATCTTACATTTCATTTCATTTAATATTAATGGGGTCTTGTCGGTGGAACCATCATCTATTACTATAATATATTTGGGTTTTAGTGTCTGGTTAAAGATCGATAAGATACAATCTTCAATATTTATCTCAGAATTTCGGCATGTGATTATTGAAAAATACGTACCCACGTCTACAAACTATGCAAAACGGATATAACGATTAATCAACTAATATTAGTTAATATATAATCTAAATTTAAATTGTAATAATATATTCAATTAATGTATAGGTATTCTTTTCCCTTCTTTAATCCTATTACAGGCAAAATCATTTGAACTGAGTATTAAAAAGAACAATTTTACTTTGGTTTGGGCTCATGATTTAGTAATAGAGATTCGGAGCACAACTTTATCATAAAAATAGGGGTTACCAAAAAAATATTGAACAAGAGGCAGACCCTGAATATAAACCCCACCCAACTTCAATCTTCGAAATCGAGATATGATTATTACCTTATTATAAAACAGTTAGTCTTAATCTTCTTTAACAAACAGTACAGATTGAGCATTTGTTTACCAGCAAAACTTTTACTTACGATAAGTGAAAGCAGGATTCGATCCATTAGGTTATCTTGGGGAGTGTAATATTTAAGAGAAGATGCTCTGGAAGACGGATATGAACTCCGTGGCAATGCTCAAGGAGACTTAAGTAAGAGGGAGATTGGTATTCTGATAGATAGTCTTTTTCAGATCAATTATTACCCGATTAGAGATCATGTAGTTTGGGCGCGTGGGGATTATGTTCCCTGTGGAATATAATCTATCTGTAATATGATGGTGGTTAATACAGTCTTGCCTTGATAAAAAAATAAGAATTCATCCTAAATTCGAAGGGGACCATCATTAAAATGCGTATTAGAATAGAGCAAATGAATGTACTCTTCATAGTAAGATCCCAAGATTATTGGTGATTTAATCCGTTAATTTGTACATTTTGTGTTGATGCAGCTAAGTATACTTTTGTTCCCTTATCCGTTTTTATAATCCAAGAATTAATACTATTAATCATGAGCAAATTTAATTTAACAGAGGCAGGTATTGTTTCACATATTGTCTACAGAGTACCCAAAAAGAATCATGATGCAATGTTACGAATCTGCAAAGAGGCTTATGATATGTTCAAGCAATACGGTATTCTCCACTATGACGCCTTTAAGCTTAGCAACACAGACGTACCAATGGAAGGGTTTGCTAATGTTGCAAACATCGTTTCTGCCAATCTAGATGAGGAAGTTTGGATTGAATCAATTTATTATAAAGATCGCCAACACATGAATGAAGTAATGGCAAAGATGGAAAAGGACGAAAAAGCTGGCCAAATGATGAAACAAT
>JANWKP010000293.1 GCA_025451315.1 Nitrososphaerales archaeon
ACAAAATCTTCATCTTCTTCAATATCATCATCGTTTTGAGTTTCTTTGCTGACGTTACTATTATGATTAGTAGAAGAACTCATTTCTTGTTATTATTTATTCAGATAGTAACGAATGAACATGGTTTATAAAAACATCTTTTGGAACATCTTTGGAAACATAGCATTCTTCTCCAAATTCTGGATGAATATCTGCTAACGCTTGATAATTTATTCTTGATGCAGTCATAAAACATATCCAAAAATCGTTTGATGACTATGTATCTAGTTGTACGTTTTTTGACAAATCATGTAACTTGTTGTAAAGATCAAATCTATCCATTATAGACATTCTAAAACCAATAAGTACAAGGTCATAGTTTTCAGGATTAAAGTTTTGTTCTGCTATAGGAGGGTTATTTATTAAAGTTAAATTGAACCCTTCTTCTTCTAACCATTTTTGTATATTTAGAAGAAATATTAACCTCATCATCAACTTCAAAATATTTTTGTTGTTAATATTAGTAGAACTCATATCTGATTATATCATGTACTATTGATCAAATCATTTAAGTCGCTAGGACTAAGAAATGCGGCAGGAATACCAAATTCTTTTCTAAATTCTTTGTTTAATTCTTCGATATTTTTTATGTTTGAATGTTGGGATTTGAATTCTTAATATGCCTTAAGAAATTCTTTCAGACTACCAAGTCTATCAATGCTAGATTTTAGAAAAACAAGTTCATCCTTAGTATATTTACGACCATCAGCATCTTTTACCTCATTAATATCTAATTCATCAGTATTATTGTTATAATCAATTATAAGCCCATATCTGAAACAAGCAAAAACATGAAATTTTTTGTCATTTTTTAGTATATGCATGTATTTTGGTCTGTCTTTGCCAGTCCACTTTATTCCATCCTTCTTTTTAACATATTCTATTACGTAATTTATGGCATATCAAAATAATAATCTCTATCTCTTTTAGTCATTTATTGTTATCCTTATCTTTTTTGTTTAGACTTGATTCTAATTCATTGATTTTGTTCTCAAGTTCTTTACTATCCAAATTGTCAATATTTTTTTCTTCCTTAATCAATGCTGCTGACATTTCATCTGTAATTCTTTTAATATAAAACTCAGTACTTTTGGCATCATAAAAAATAAAAACTTTGTATCTATCTAATGTAAACTTTCTAAATTCGAAATCGTTCAATACCATGTTTATAATTGGAGCCATAGCATCGTCCACAGTTTTTGGATTAGATTCAATTCCTTTAATTTGAAAATATTTTTTAATTATATGTGCGATTGCCCTAAGACGACTTCCCTTGGTTTCGTAAATTCTTTCACCTTTGAACTCGTCATCTTCATCCAGATTTCTATTACTCATTTTTTTATTATTGTACCACTGGAAAGCAACAAGTTATAAATAAACTGGTTTTGATTAATAGTAGAACTCATTTCTTGTTATTACATTTTCACATCTCGGCGTTTAATTACAATCTTTTTGCCGTTTGTAATAATATCAATCTTTTCTCCTATTTTTAATTTGTAAGCATTAACCACGTCAGAAGGGATTGTAACTATAACGGGAGGATTATCACCTCCTCTGGCTTTTCTTACTATTACCTCTCCAAAAGCCAAGACCTCATCCTCAGTCATTAACAAGTATTGATTCATGTAATTATCTTAATTTCCAAACGTTATTTAACTCTCAAATACAAAAAAATATTATGAAGAGTAAACCAAAATTTTTTAATCCTACTGACCCTGTCGAAGTTAAATTTGTTGCTACCATCTATAATATTCTTACAAAAGGTTTTGAGATGTCATCTATTTATAGATGCGGGAACTGTGATTATATACTTCATGCTTCAAAAACTAATAGACCTAAAGTTTGCGGTAATTGTGGAACAGAAATTGATTGGAGTGGAAATTATACTATGATTATAAAAGAATGTCCACAATGTCATGTTCAATATGACACCTTGAAAAATTTTTGCCTTAATTGTGTTCCTCCAAGTAAATTACAACCATTGGAAATAGATATACCCAAAAAATAAAACTTTTCCTAAATTTATTGTTAACAGTCATAAAGTTATGTAATCGTTGTAAACAATATTGTGACCATTAGACCCATTGCGTTTCTGTAACTATATTTAAGTCTAAAATAAGAATAAAAGTTTGAGATTCTATCTATCTTCTAATAACATAATATTTTAAAAAAGAATTATTTATTTATATATGAGTCTTTATAGATATATGATCTGAATATTAGATAACACAACAAAATAAATAATTAATAGATTTTATTCTTATTTCTTTTATCTAAAGGATATTGTAAACCTTACTAAATTATATAGTATATGTTACTGAATGTTTTTTCGAATTCTAAATATAATTAGAAAGTTAAGAAAATACATAATTCAGCATACAAATTTAATTTTTTTTATGTCTTCATTGGTAATGTTATCAACAGTCGTAGCAATACCAATGAGTAACATGAATCTTTTTTCAGATACAATGTCCTCATGAACCATTCCAGTAAAAATTACAACTATCAAGAGGATGAAAGAAAAATAGTTTCGTTTGCTGAAATTATAGTATTTGGTTGATCCATTTTCAACATCAGAAACAAAGATTGATAGAATTAGTCGATAGGCCAGTTTGAAAAATCTGTTATTTCAATTCCCAAATCTCTCTCCAATTTCTTTATCCTTCTAGCATAAATCTCTATTTTATCCCATTCCCATTTTTCTTTAGCTATGATGAAACCAATCCAACATTTATGTAAGGCTCCTCATGTCTGACTTTCAGAAAATCCAGATAGCAATAAGCGGTCTCAATATTTTAATCCTTTTCTGTAATTTGTAAGGATTAGATATTCTTTGGGGAATTACCTTACAAAACTTGTAATTTGATATTCTATAATGCTGAGATCTCAATTATAGTATAATTAGAATCTAAGGTTTATAAGCAAACAAAAAAAAACTAAAAAATAACTTAATATCAAAACACCCTTCTATTTATTTTAGCAAGCTGGTTATAGAGAGGGAAGGAGATAAGGCTTTAAAGTTTCTGCTTATTTGATATCTATATTAACCAAGTGAACAAAAAGACATAAGATTGTAGAATGAGACATATATTAGACTTTGTAACAAATAATTGAACAAATCATTTTCACAATTGATTTCACTAATAATAATTAGCATATAATATTCACAATAAACATTAACTAATCAAATTCACTAATCTAATTTAGTAATTTAATTCACTAATCTAATTTAGTAATAGTATGTTAGTAAATAAATCTAAGCACGTGACTTATATTTTATCTGTTTAGCACTGATGTGTATAAAAAATCATTATTTACTTTTGGACTTTTGGCAAGTTCACTGGGAATGTTATCAGTAATGCCATTACTCAACAACCCCAATACTGTAGCAATGGCTCAAGGATACGATATCTATAGAGATAATGGGTTATTATAGCCAATATCCAACCGACGACAAGAAATACGAGTGTCAAACAGGTCCATTTGAAGGCTTTTTTGTAGGTTCAGTAGAATTCTGTAAAAATGTTAAATTCGATGACAAAGATGATAGAAAAGATTCAAGAGACATTAGAACAGTAACTCAAGGTCCACCTGGACCACAAGGCCCACAAGGTATACAAGGTCCACCTGGCCCAGCAGGAGGTCCACCAGGTCCTCAAGGTCCTGCAGGTGTTCAAGGTCCCCAAGGTGAAAGAGGATTAACTGGTTCGACAGGTCCAGCAAGTACTGTACCAGGGCCACAAGGTCAACGAGGGTTTAATGGAACCGATGGAGTTAATGGAACACAAGGCCCTCCAGGTATCGTTAACGCAGAATTATGTCCAGCAGGGACAGACTTCGAAAATTTTTACGTATTAAATGGAACTACAGCCGAATCTTGTAACCTAACTTCTGCATGTGAAAGATGCTTTACAACATTTCTAACCCCAGAACAACAACAGTTCGTATTGGAGAATGCTGAACAAGGAGATACATTTGCAGAGATATGCCAATTTCTTCAACAGAATGAAAATAACCCAGAAGAATCTGATATAATATTCAATAATATAGGAGGAATACCTGATATAACTCCTGAACAACAAAATAACTTATTCAACTGTCTAGTAGATGCTGGAGTAGTTGACCCAAGATAAACCTAACTAGCAGAACAGATGACAATGCAGGAGGTCTACTAGCACCTTTAATACCAATACAGACATCTCAACTTCCACTATCAATACAGAAGGTCTAGTAGCTTCTTTCTCTCCACCGACAATAGCTCAAGGAACAGAAGGTCCATCTGCATTAGCAAAGATAGAAAAGTTAAAGAAACAATGGTTAGATTCCTTCCTAAAAAAATTCAGAATTTAATCAAACCCCAATTTTTTATTTTATTTTTTAAAAAAAATAAATTTCAATATTTATTAAATTATAAATAATCTAACAACAACAATCATCATCATTACAATCACAATCATCATCAAAATATACAAGATGACACGTCTAATACACTAACTTTATCATATTATCCTACCAATCCTCTTTTACAATTTGAAATAGGGAAAACTATAATAGTTTGTCAAGTTATACCACTAAAATTAATACCCAGAGTTATTAGCTGTTATATCTGACCAATCCTTTTCATTTTATATTTCTAATAAAATAATGTAAAAACTATTTTAAAATAAAATAAGTTTCTAATAATAAAAGCTAAATACTCTGTAATAGAACCCTACTACATGGACGGCACTACTCCTGACCAGCCTACTGCTTTGTGAGTGAACCCGAATGTCAAAAGAAGATGAAGTAACCTATCAATGATATTTACTATTTATATTTATAATGAAAAGATATAGCAAATATATAGAAAATAATATCTAAATAAAAAATATTTTTAGCATAGACGTGAACTGATTACAATAAGAACATTTTCTATTAGTTATTATAGATTTTTACAACTTATTCTCATTTGAAGCCTAAACAAATTGAAATGAGATTCCACATTATTATTATTTTATTTTCTACGATTAGATAACTAAAACATTTTTCACTATTATCATTATCAATAAATAATAGCTATTCAATAATACAATAATCATTCTATAAGTAAAACAAATAGTATATGTTACTGAATGATTCTTCGAATTCTAAATATAATTAGAAAGTTAGTTAACAAATATGCATAAGGCAGCAGCGATTACTATCAGCACATTATTGATGACGTCGTTGATAATGTTAGTTCCATTTGGTAGTACCAATATTTATCCAAATCCAGCAATGGCTCAAGGATACGATAACTACGACGATAATAGGTATAACAAATACCCAATCGATGATAAGAAATATGAGTGTAGAACAGGTCCATTTGAAGGCTTTTTTGTGTCTTCGGTAGAATTCTGTAAACATGTTAAATTTAATGATAAAGATAATAAAGACAATGGAAACGGTGATAATTATGGATATCATGATGGTTCTAAAAAACCATTTTATATCTTTCCTCCAAGTGAACGTATAGCAGAATTAGGAGATACATGGTGGCAATGGATTTACTCATTAGATAATACAACAGATACAAATCCCTTTATTAATTTCGGTCAAGCAGGATGTGACGTGGGTTTACAAGACAATGGGAAGTTTCTCTATTTAGTCGGAGTAGGATTAGTAACACCAGATGTTCCAACCAATCCATCATTACCAATCCATAATTGTATAATATCCTCTGATGATAAAATATTATTTCCTATAGTGAACACTGCATGTAACAGTCTATCGCTTCCACCATTTAATGGAACAACCGAAGAGGAACAAAGACAATGTTCTAATAATTTTATTGATACAGTAGAGGATTTACAATTAAAAATAGATGGAAAATCAATACACAATTTAGAGCAATATAGGCTAGAGTCTCCACCTGGTGGGTTTGACCTAGAGATTGTAGAAAACAATGTTTTGGGAGACCCAGCAGGAAATGGTACAGCAGTATCAGACGGTTATTGGATTCTCTTAAAATTAAACTCAGGTAAACACCAAGTGTCTTTTCAAGCTACAGCGAATCTAACAGATTTTGGTATACCTTTAATATTTACGACCGGAGGAACCTACAATCTCGATGTCCAACCAGCTGAAAAACCATATTACCAGGATGACTATCAACAAAACTATCCAAATGACTATCAACAAAACTATCCAAATGACTATCAACAAAACTATCCAAATGACTATCAACAAAACTATCCAAATGACTATCAACAAAACTATCCAAAATATTAAA
>JANWKP010000294.1 GCA_025451315.1 Nitrososphaerales archaeon
ATTATCATTACCGTTGCGAATAATGCTGCAAGTATTACCGTAGTAGATCTTATACTATTTGACCTTAACATTTTAGTCTGAAAATCTTAGCGTATAAAATAGTAATAACAATTTGCGAAGATAACTAGTATTTAAATTACTATTCTATTATTACGAATTTATTAAATAGATTAATCTTCTATTTGTTAACAAAAACACAATAGTTGGAATGACGGATTTATGGAAGACTCCAGAATTGTGAAAAATATAGATCAGAATCACATTCATCCTCTTGATTTTACTTGGCTATAAAATCGCTATCCCAGCTTCTTATCTGGTAGTAAGCAATATTTTTCACAGTATTTTTGCTTATCAGATTACTAAAATTTGTAACTTGTTTGAATATGATATTATAGTAAATACTATGTAGAAAATCACTGTTACATCCATATCTATAGTACAATGAAGTTTTGATATCTTGTATATATTTTATTAGATAAACGGTACCAGTTTACGGTTTATACAATTTGTAAAGCCGCCGCATATATGTGTCATAGTTCAATCCCATGTTTTAATGGATTTTCATACCAGTTTACAGTGAATTGGATAGGTATTTTCTGGTCCTATCCAATACGTTCTTTAATTGAGGTGCATTATTTACCATTTCTTTGAATTGAGGCGCGTTAACAATGGCTTTTCCACCGTAGGAATTACTAAAATAAACAAAGGTGTTATCTGTCACGTCCTTAACTTTTTTTATTTTTTCTGCTAGTGTAACCAGTTCTTTCTCAGAATATAGATAGTTGGACATATGGTCATAAGTATTCCTTCCACAAAGTCGGAACACAGCCAAAGACTTGCAAGTCACATAATCTTCATTTGTCAATAATTTTAGGTTCGTCTGACTGGGTGCATCACTTATTACATGTGACACATCGTAATGCTGTAATAGATCTAATGCTCCTTTGGTATCCCATGATTTATCATTAAATTCTATTGCATAATGATAAGATTTAGTTACAAAGTTACTTTTTATTACATACAAGAACTCTTCTAACTTTCTAAATTCTTTGGTAGTAAAACTTGGCGGTAATTGAATGATAATAGCACCTAACTTATTGGCATTTTTTAGGGGTGATATTTTATCAATAAACAGTGTTAGAACATCTATCATATTCTTGTTATAAATGTTCAATCTCTTTTCATCAGTGATAATCGCAGGAACTCTTATTGACATTTTAAAATTTTCAGAGGTAATCTCTGCTAACCAAGTAAACAGATCCTTACTCATCTTTCTATAATGTTTCTTGTAGAAAGTTTGAATCATTTCTACAGTATCAAAGAATTGTGAGTAATATGCAAAAGTTTTAGTCTTTTTGTCAGGATAAAAGGCGTTTAACCATCCACCATTTTGGGATGTATCAACATAGTTCCACCCTGAGCAGCCTATAAACAATTTAGAACTCATATCCTATAATTTATTGTATTATTAGTGATAAATAAGAAAATCGATTAGCTATATACATTGGTAATGATCTTCTACGCTTCAATACTTCTATTTATTCTGATTTGTAACATCATAGAATATGAGATGGTATATTTACAGATGTTAATCTTTTCTTAAACAAAAATAATCTAAATTCCCAAATGCAGAACAAAATAAAAAAAATTAAGATGAAAAAAAGAAAGATCTGAGATTAATTTTAGGACCGTATCTGGGAAGAAGAAAAAGTTATGAAGAATCCATTGTAATTTTAGAAAGATGGCTCGATAAATGTGCTCGTTTAAGACCTTTGGATAGATGCGCTTTAATTCAAACCGATGAACTAAAGCGTCATTGAAAAATACAAAAGGATTTCTGAGCATAAATAATTTAGAACTGAAACATCCGTTACTGCATAGTGTTATCACCATGTCGATAAGTACCTAAAATGAATCTATTAACGAAAGAGTGGATGCTATCAAAAGTGTTAGGAGTGTTAGAAATATCTAATAATCAAAAAAAAGGATTGGTTAGATCGAATGAAATGACAATTAAATTATTTACCTACCTAAAAATCCTTACCAGCCTGACTGTACTAAGTGATGGCTTATGCTAAAATAATATTAATGGTAGCGTCTAAAGCGGAAATAGACGTACTTCATTTATCAGTTCAGGCACCGTTAAAAAAAGGGTAGATGACAGTACAGTAAAGTTAATAATTTATTATTTTTGATATTGCAAAAGAAGCCAGGTAAGTTCGTTGTTCAATGAAATTAAAAGTATGCACTTTTAGTGATTATTTGTTAAGTGGTAATAAAACCAAAAATGGTATTTCAACTGTATATTTAGTGAATTCAGTAAAGGATGAAACAAAATCTTTTAAGGAATTCAAAGTATTTTTGAAAAGTTATTAACACTTTTTATTTGTATGAACGCAAAACTCTCCATTCTTAATTTTATTCCAGTGCTACTTAATGAACACATAACAATGTCACTACGAACTTTCAAATGGGGAAGAACAAAATAATGACTCATCCTAATCATATACCGCATAGAAAATCTCTGGCCAAGTTGTAGGCACCGGTAAGCGACAGTAGTATCCACAGTATAAAAATTATTAGTATATCGTTACTACCTTAAGTAATTGGGTAACAGGCACCGAATAGTTCGTTTTTGACTGTTATTTGAAAAATAATATGGTATTATCAAGGATGAACGCTGTTGAAAGGCAATCATATTGAGGGAGCCATTCCTCCTTCAAGAAAGAGGATAAAAAATGATTTACCTAAGTCATATGCAATATTGAAAGCCAAAAATATTTTTGGCTGAATCTATTTTGTAATAGGATTATCAATTCAACATCTCCTACATTATAAATTTAGTAAATAATTGACTTTGAATTCAATAAAGTGGATTAGGATTATACTCATGGAATACTTCAAATATCGGCTGCTTCATATTAGTTTTTATAATCCGATTTTAGAAAAAGAATTTGTAATTTGAAAAATTAGAAAGGAAATAGAATTTTTAAAACGACATCAAGACAAATACATTAATGACATAAAGACCGACGGAGAATAGGCTTGGTTAAAATCCAAAACTCAATTATATTGATACCATTCACACTATCTGGAAATAATGTGGTGCGGGCGGCGCCTACTTCCACTGGCGTACATTTGTTTTTTGGATGGAGATTAAATTAGTAATTACCTAATGGGGATGTTCTAAATTCCTTCTAAGGGCTCGGCTCACAGCCAATACCATTTGTAGAGAAGGATCAAATGTACTATTTTACTATTTATGACCAGTTGCCAAAGTTATACTGTTGCCAAAGCTCCTGAATCTTTCCATCTGAAATGCGAAATAAATCAATCCCAGTTGCAACATACTGTTTGCCTGTAGGTGGGTTACCAAATAACATACCCGTATGCGTTCCGCTATTAGTCCACCGAATCATCACCATGTCACCCTTTGCAAGAACTTCATGGTGTTCAAGTTTTCGATCTGGTACCGCAGTCATTATCGCAGAAGCATATCTTTTTGTTCCAGCAGGGCCATTGCGAAATTCTTCAGGAAGAACCGGATTATGTATAACAAAATCAGGTGACAGAATCTCATCCGCTACCTCTAGTTTACCTCTCTCAAATATGTCATCATGATAACGAATGGCTAAAACCTGATTCTCCTCTTCATCTTTCTCTTTTGATATATTATCCATGATTCTTAGAATTAGGACTTCTATATAAGGTTCATAACTACAGTATTTCTAAATTGAGATGAATTTAAGTAAGGACAAATGGAGTTCCGGGCAATAAACATCCACACCAAAATAGATTTCATCTTCAGATTTACCTAAGATATAACAAACCTATCAGCAAAATTAACTATATCATTAACGTCAGGGAAATAGTATTTGATATAGGGAAGTTTCGGAAGGGTTGAGGTTATACTTTATTGAGCTTGTGGCCGCCATATTTATTTTTGTTATAATCATTATTCAAATTCGAATGAATCTGATGCTGTAACAATATTGTAAGTATAATACATTAAGACACTAAAACGTCTGAGATTGAGTGAGTGAGAGAGTGTTGGTAAATTATTAAAGTATTAAAGTACCTATTTGAGCTTCTCTATTTTTTCAACTGGATGAATTTCATTCCATTGTGCATGATCTGCTTTGGGATATCCTTTGTCTTGGACCCACTTGCCCGTAATACGTACGTGGTCATTGTATTTAAGAGCAGGGAAGTGGGACTTCGCATCTACACCTTCGCAGTAATTTCCAAATTTACTTATACGGTCTGCCGAGGGTTTGGTCCAGCAAATGATTTCTATAACCATTCCTTTGCCATTACTGGGATTTTTAAGATCCTCGAAACCTTTATCCGGGGTGACATCGAATTTAAAATCACCATCACCTTCATCACTAATTTTTGGATCATTGTTTATCACTCCCTCAAGAACAACGCAAGGAGAAAGTTCTGCAAACCTTCTGTGTTCAAAAGTATGTTCCCACAAAAAATTGATATTGGGACAATTACCCTTCACAACCGCAAACAAGTTTTGTGAGAGCATAAAGGGAATGACTACAACAAATCCAATGATAAAAATACTACTAACAACAAAAATCGCAAAAAGTCTTAGCACTATCTTTCTAAAATGGGTGTTCTATTTAAGAGTATATATATTTTAGAAACCGCATTACATTTTTGAAGTCACATTATCAAGAAATCAAAGGATTTTTTTGCATACAACTTTCTTATCTTAATAAGGTGTGGAACCAACATGTGATAGAAGCAACACTAAAGCATCCTACAACGACCATTAATAGAAAACAAGGGTCTGCGCCCACGGGATCCATAGATATAATCGTCTCTAATTATGAACAAACACAAGAGTTTCTTCACGACGTATGTATGAGGATGTTAAGTTGTCACACTCAAGAAAACTATAGTTGACGCTCGCTATATTCTCGATGAACAGAGTTTTACAGTTTTCCAGAGTATCTTGAAATGAAAATTCTAAATAGTTTTAACTTCAATTAATTAAGTCATCTCCTATTTCAATGGGTATTTTCCGATAAAACAGCCTTCAACATGGTAAAGTGAATCAATTGGAGAATATTTGTAATTCTTGCATTATTTGAACAATAGCAATAGTAAGCTTAACTATATCCATAATAAGAAACATGATGAAGAAATTAGTGAATATTTACGATTATTGAAAGGTTTTGGGAATGAGATAAAAAGGTATATGTAACAACCTATCCGAACACCGTCACGGTTATTAATGCAACAACAAATGAAGTGGTAGAAATGATCACTGTTGGGGAATTACCATCTGATTTGATCTCTCCAGCCGATATTGAGCCTTATTTGTACAATGACGATAAGTTATATGTCGCAAATCATGATTCTAACACTGCATCTATTATAAATACTACTTTTGATAAAGTGGTAAAAACAATTTTCATTGGAGATTCACCGACCACTCTAAAATTTTGGAAAGATGCATTATATTTTTGGAGAATTTACAGATAAAGTATATGTTATTGATACTGCCGAGGATAAATTAGTAGATGGTGTTGTTTTTAATATTAGTCCAAAAAATTTGGGTTCTATTAAATGTGCAGATAATTCAGAAGCGCCAATAAAACAATTTGTCCTTATATATTCCGATACTGAATGCAAAGCCACACCAACCAAGGGATCTGAATTTGTAAGCTGGACTCGAAATATTAATGATAATACTAACATTACACTGAAAGCAGCATTGGATAACAACTATTTATGAAAATCATTTTCAGACTTCTTTAATATAGAACCTACGGATCCATCTACGAAACTCCGTATTACTCAATTTGGAAACTTTACAGCAAACTTTCAAAAACTTCCTCCACCAATACCACCGGAGTACTTGTTGGGTATATACACACTTGCCGCGACTGTTTTTACCGGATAATTTGTTCCTAATATTGCTCGTTACATGAACCTCTTCAAGGCAAAAAAAACATATGCTACAGTATTTTTCTGATCTATCCAAATTAGAAAATATAAATGAACAAGGTGAAGAGTTAGGAGTGCTCAGAAAACAAATAGTAGAATCATACGCAAAAGGAAAGATATCTGAATCTCACTATAAACTACTTATGGAAAAGATCTCCGATATGAATAATAACAAAAAATTAATTTAAATTTATTATTCTAATTTTTCCAAAATATTATTAACCATAATTTGTTGTCTAAGTTATTGGGCCTATCTACCCATTAAGCTCAAACCTCCTTGGCTCAGAACCACTAAAAATTTTCGTTTTGCTTATATTATTGAATATTTAGTGTTTCTATGGGATATCTGCTACCCAAGTAGAAAATTACTCATTAATATGTGCATGTGGTCTTTATGCAGGTTTCATGTCTAATCTAAATTTTATTAGATAACTGTTACCATAATCAGATACACATATAACCTGATATATAAATAATTATAACAAATTTTTAAATTATCAAATCGGTAGTAAATTAGATTTAATGACTATCTTAGAATAATCATGGTTTATAATGGTATGAAATATCATTTATAGGTGTAAAAAGAGCAGATACCTACTTCAGTATCGATTTTACATTCGAACAAATACAGTTCTCAAATACCTAAATTATTAATAAGAAAAATTGAGTAAGTATACGTTTAATAAAATCCCATAGTGGATTTGCAATCAATAGTTTAAAATTTCATACTGTACATTGAACTAGGGGTCCTTCTGGTGCATGTTCATCATATTGACGGTCTGCTTTTCTAGCTGCATCTTGGGTGTCTTTTTCTATCGCTTTATTACATTTATCATCCCACTTTTCAAGAGATTGATCTTCATTACTATCTGCATTAACAAAAGGAAGTGTGGTTAATCCGGTTAAAGAAACCAATATCATAATTATAATGGGTACAGTGGTGTATTTGCTAAATAGCTTCATTGGTAGATCCTTCTCTTTCTAATTCATTAAGTTTTCAGCTAAATATGTGCTCTTTACAAAGTAATCTTTTAACTTGATGACTATTTAATCCGGAGGTGAGAAAAATTACTGAAAAAGCGTTTTTACTTTTACCAAAAATTTGACGGGTAATTGAAAACCCTCATAGAAGCATAGGCTAATTTTTTATTACGTCCAACATTTTGATAAACCTAATATGTTGACATTCATGTTCTGCATTGCGATTATCATGAAAAGAACAATATAGAGTTTGTTTACCTATCATAACTTCAACATTATGCTTTAAATTATTATCACCAATTACAAAACTATGATCATGTTGGTATTTGAGATAATAGTAATCCATAATCTGCTGTCGGGTACTGAATTCTAATTCCTCTTTCTCTACAGCGGCACTGGTTTGTTCTAACATTGCTGTTTTTGTATGACTTTGCAATCACTAGAAATAGAGAAGTCTTACTTTATATTTTTATCTAACATTCTACTATACGAAAGTGACTTAACAACTGTATGGAGATCAGTTGTTAAGGCCAGGACTTGGTTCATGCCGTATCTGCCACGGATCTCACGTAGTGAGAGGCTACAAATAGATTATCATAAAAGATACTTGGATCTGCTAACCCAATCAATATTTCTATTACCTATTAGAATTAACTATTTTTTTCGAAATGGTTTGGAAATTTATTTGTGTTCTGTCTCCTCGACTAATACTAAGGAGTTCAAATAACACTCCGGATCACAATTTTTTTAATAATACAATCCCCAGGCTAACCTAATGGATTCGAATCCCATCCTGCATCTGGATTTGGATATTTACGCTATATTTCATTATCTTCTTAAATAAACTAACATGAGGTGCTCGATCATAAAATAGAATAGCTGTCAAATCGGACTCGTAATACATCTATTACTAAACTCCTTGGATCCATTACGTCTTTTAGTAACGTTTAAGAAGTAAAACATCGTCGTTGTCCTTTAATGCATTAGGAGAATCACAATCTCGTACTGGTTCCTTTGGACCTTCTGTAAGGAATCCACATTGTTTTGCATTTCCTCTCATATTTCCATGACCATTTATTTCAAGATCTGCTTTATCGCAATTTGCGGCTGTAAAGGCTTGTTGAGTCTTGCTGATTGATAAATCTGAGGTATTTAACGCGAATATTAAAACTATTGACAAAGTTATGGCAATTAATGCCATTAGTTTGTATTTTATTGCAGGTCAATAGTATATTTGCAGCATAAGTTTAATTTTTTTAATGTACAAAAATTGCGAAACTTATAAAAATATATGTTACAACTAAACATATCACATTCGAAATCTAAATGTGAACTAGCCATCAAAATGATTGAATCCTACAAATTTAGGTTGATTGATTACAGATGGGGCAATACGTAATATGTAACCAGGTGGAACTCCCAGGTCATATATTGCGTTCCTTTTTTAAAAGTTGTTTAACTTCTATAACTTATGTCTTTACAAAAGATTTCCGATTCAGCCCTTTAGGGTTGGAAAAGATAACAAATCCTTGGTAATGATTTTGGCCTTCGTAGTGTGAAAGTCAATAAAGTTTGATCCGGGGTCCATATTCTTAAAGCTATAGGCTATTGGGATAAATAGTACGGTTAGAGGTAATCCTAGACACAAAACAGGAACGCTATGAAAAGGAATGTTTGATGTCGTCAAACCCATTTGATTTGGAGCCCATTCCCCTTATCATTGGAGGGGGTTTTATAATATTAACACAATAAATAAAAATGATATTTATTTGGACCTTTACTGTCTAAATAAATTATTTAGGTGTAGGCGCTTTATCCTTTAATGCATTTAGAGGGCTCTCTCTCCCAAACATTACATGTTTTTTTGTCGTCAAAGCAAATTGGGAATTGTATATCTGTAGTACAATATGATTTTTCTTTGGAATAGACAGGAATAAAATCTATCATTGAGATGATAGTTGCTGCTCCAAATAAAGTGGTTATTAAAATCATGATGAACATGTTTTTAGAATATATCTTCATGGTGGTAATATTACGGTATTAATTTATAAGGAATTTTGGGAAAAGAATCAAAATTCAAGTGCTAGTCTTGTTAAGAATATCATAGAGGTGCCACTTTAGGCGTGTCAACGCTGATTAAAGAAGATTGGATATGAGTTGGTGAACGCAGTAATTTGTTTTATCAAATAGTCATTTACATGGTCGATAAGGAATTTGACCATTGCGTGTTTCATGCTCGAGATTACCTCATAAAAGTGCTAACAATTTTTTTATCTTAGAATATACTTTCATAGGGACCATTGCAACAAGTAGATACTATAACTCTCCGTGTATGGATTTTGAATTATTATTTTTCTGATTGATAGATTTAATTTATTTTAACTATCTATTTTGATTCTCTTTTTTCGCACCGCAACTGAAAAAATACAATTAGTGCGTAAAACATCAAATAGAAAGAGATTGATAAATCCTAAACAAGTCAATTAGTATGACGGCCATAGATCAGATCTATTAATTTGAACGAGTTCCCATTGTTATTAACTGTAATAAACTAAACCTTTACTCACGATGTCATAATGTATGAACATAATTATGACACGTAGAAAATTACTCATTAACCTGCGTTGGTGGTTTTAATGAAGGTTTATATCCTACTAAATTTTGTTATAATAATGTTGCTATTCCTTAGTATATCATTTTCAAACAATATAAACATTACTCCCCATCCCCTTGTGATCTATTAACCCCATTTTACCTTGTCGGATAAACGTTTCGATTAAGTATACTACTTTATACATCTAGTAGAATAAATTCACACCAATGCTAATTCCTTAGAGTTAATGCAAGAAAATAAAGAAGTCTCAAACATGGAAAGTGGGGATAAAGGATTTCTATATTAAACTACTTTGTAAAATACATGAATAGTGAATCTAAAACTTTCAAACAAGTCATAAATATTTAAGCCAAACTGATTTTTATCTTTCTCTGTTATTATAAATCATATTTTATATTTGAACCTGATCTTCTAGTTCAATAATTTAGAATTAACAAAGATATTCTTCTTTGATAACTCAAATATAGAAATTCATAAAATATATAATGTTTAATATGTTCCTCGATAAACACTTGAATCAAAAATGTGGTAAAAGTATTAGAATCACCGTAGCTATGACTTTATTATCAATGTTAGCAGTAGGGGTATTTTCAATATCATCTCACATGGTAAGCGCAATTGACATAAATGAATTAACAAACATCAGGAATCTTTCAGGTTTAGGATTAGACAACGATTGTATTGCGTTTGACTTTGGTAATATACAAACAATTGAAGAGAATACTACTTTTAGCAATAACCCAAACCCTAGCTGTTAATGAGAGTGATAATACCAATATATGGACCAGTGAGATGAGTAATCACGATCTTAATGTGGATCCTCCACCTAACCTAATGGACGGAAGGCTCCACCAATAGGGTAAGAGACCACTGTAATGTAGATACGGTCGCAATGGTCTTTGAGGGACACTACCTACCTCCACAATATTTTTCGATACAGGTCAACATTTTTTAATAGGAATAATATATGTGCAAATTACTCATAGCCTATAGATTTTTCTTGTTACCATGTTTATAGGATGGTGATGAGAGTTGTTATTCATTTGACGATTCTGGTAACTGGCTAGGTAAAAATAATAAAGAAAAAAACTGCAATTATGTTATTTTACAATCGTAGAGTTTTTCTGATCCGGATTATGCTAAATGAAACTGTGAGGAAACTAGGATTAAAATGCATCAGCCTTCCTTTTCGTTTTCTTGATCATCCTGGCCCTGTTAGCTTGAGCATTTAACTGGACTGAAACTCAAAGCCCTACTGAACCAAACCAATTAATTTTCACGAAAATTCGTGTAATTTGAGCGCTGTTTAGGACTTTTTGGTCCAAAATGAATAAAATGAATGTAAAAATAATATTGAAAAAACTTTGTTAAGTTAACAGGGTGATTATACCTTGTTTGACCAATAAAAATGTAAAAAAATATTTCTGGGTAATAATCCGTCGACATTGCCATGATTCATTTTTTGTTCACCAAAGCATGTCCTTTCTTTACTCTTAAATCTAAAGTTAGCAAAAAACTTTTAGTTTAATAATTACTATAAACTTCCAACAATATACTCATCGGATTATGAAATGAATTATTCTAAGACTTTGTAATTATTAGGTTAAGACTTTATTACTAAACAAAGTATCATTTAACCAAATAATATCTAATTATAGTAAAAAAAAGTAGAGTTTATTGTTGACCTAATGATAATTTGCCTTTATTGAACTGCAATTGAGGTGCTACATTATTACAACTTATAATGGTTACGTCACCAGAAACACACTGCCCATTCTGCTCATTGACTTGTCCTTGATGAATGGTTTGTATACCATTGTTGCTCTTTTTGGCTAATGCGTCATCTGATAATGCAAATGGTGCTACTATCAAAGCGAATGCAATAATGACTGCTGAAGATGCTAATATTGTTTTTGTTGATTTCATATGCATAATCTCTAATTAAAATCTGATTTATAATAGCTATTTTAGATAATCATAGGAACATTTTTAGTAAACATTAAACAATTAAATCTTCTATACGTTTGTTATTTTTCTCAAAAATGAGAAATATGTAATAATTTACGAGTATTTAATTTAATGATCAAACTATGAAAGGTACTCCATTAATCTATAATATTGTTATTTTAATAAAACTCATTTTTAAATCTGTAATCTAGGATGAAATAAAATATCTATTAGATTTAG
This sequence comes from Nitrososphaerales archaeon, assembly GCA_025451315.1. Lineage (GTDB taxonomy): Archaea > Thermoproteota > Nitrososphaeria > Nitrososphaerales > Nitrososphaeraceae > TH1177. The sequence goes on from JANWKP010000294.1 coordinate 11,750, forward strand.
ACCTTTACTACAGACAAAAACATGGTGTGGTAATACCAGATACTGATCCTAGGATTATACCATCTTCATCATAAAAGGATACTGAAACATTCACGAGATTTGCAGTTTCTGTTCCATTATTAAATAACTCGCCAACTATACGGTCGAGTCTTTCATTATTGTATTTTTGATTGAGCAGTATATAGTCATTATTTTTCGTTTCGTCCCACATATTTTTAGGCACCTAAAATCCAGAACTAGAGGAGGTTTGTGTTTGATCAGCGGAAAGCAATAACATCATATTGAAATTCACCATGTAGAATCCGGTCTGTCATCTATTGTGCTTGAGGCTTTATCTTTTTGGCTTATGAGCCACTAATATCTTCAACAATAATCTTAGGAGGACCTTTAGCTATTTCAAATATCAATGAATCAAGATGGGGTACTAAATGTACCAATAAGCAATTCAGAACTCATATCAAATTGCTAGTCCCATTGACAAAACGATTATTGCTATTGCCATACGTGGTTAACTAACAAGGAACTATTATAAGAATATTGCTAGATTTAACCAATAATGTACAAAACCAATCGAATATCGTGTTAAAGAGTAGGATTTTCTAATTTCATCCTCTGATCTAATCATCTATCACATCCATAGATTATTTTATTAATTATTTAATCAGAAAGAATATTTGGTGTTTTTTCATTTCAATGTTTTCGCTTACAGAACTAATTCTGTAGTATTAAATGCATACATAAGTCATGATTCTTAAAAACAGAATCCAGAGTTTGTAATAGGGGCTTTGATTCCGTTTTGATGTTTAAAATTATAGTAAACGACCTTTTTCTAACCCATCAAACTATGAATTCGTTAACGAATAAAATAGGTCTAGACTGCAATTCATATATTTTATTCTTAAATTACTTTCACTTCATGATTTCTCCATCAATAATTGTTAACTTCATTTTTTACTAATTCTAAGAAGAGGTTAATCCAACAGAAGAAGATTTAGAAAAAGAATTTGGATTATTCGAATTTGAATAGATTTATTCCTGTAGAATTTTCTCTCTTCTCTGCAAGCTTTTCCGCCGCATTTTCTCTCTTTTCTTGAGCCTTTTGCAATTTTTGTTCGGTGGTAGATGCATATGCATCATGGAGATCCAAAGCTGGAATTACTACTAGGCCTCCAACTACAAATAATGCTGTTGCCATAATCAATAGTCCTTGATTAGTTTTTGAGTTCATTTTAATTTAATGAAAGTAATTGAATTTATCTGTTAGGAGTATAAAGTCTCTACGATTATAATAGATATTTTATTTCAATTCTAAAAAGTATACAAACTCAACTATATCAAAATATATAATTAGTTATTTTTTTCTTGTTCATATACATAATTTGAGTTTAGATTGATGACAAATTCAAATCAAATATGATATAAGAGACTTTCAGGGTCAGCATTGATCCCTATAGCAGTAGTGATGACATCAAAAGTATTTTGATTGGCCAAAACATAGTCTCATTTTCAGCAAAGAAGAAGAAGAAGAAAATGGAGAGAAAGATACGGAATTCTATAATTAAAATATTTTTAGGTAAATGAGTATTGTAACACAATTAATAAATACTTTAGATAATATATAATGCACAATATATGAAATCTAAAACAAAATCAGACTTGTCAATATTAAAAAAAACATTGATCAAATATTTAATAAGGTCGTCACATATCCGAATATCACTCCAGTAGTAACAGGCATTGCAATATCATCGGTAATTGGCATTGCACTCGCAGTTTCAAGCGGTGCTCCTTTACAATATGCATATGCAACACACGCCATATTTTGGATGAGACCGTGACACTTGTTAACGGTTTCTGATTTCACTATGACATTATTACAATACTTGCCCTAACATTTACTATTCTCGCGCTAGTAATCCTTATTTTTAGCTCTTATAGGACAATTGCTAGAATATTTGTTTTGGATTCCCTTGTGATTATATATTATTAATTTCAATCACTTATGAATCACATCCCATGGCAGCAACAAAATAAAAATGATTTACAAAAATATTAACATCTGATTCAAAAAGTTCCATGTCATTTTTGCTGCATGCGTCGATGGTTCTGCATTAATATATTATTAGAATCAAAGCGATGGGCTCGACTTAATATTGAAGGATGATACAACAACCAATCCAACCTTTACCGCACCGACAACTACAACTCAAATTGACCTTACTTTTCAATAGATTGTCACCAATGACGAAGGTATAACTAACAAATTTGACTACGTGACTGTAACCGTTGTTCCAATTCCAGCAACCCATCCTCCTCCTCCTCCTGAAGAACCTCAAACCATCAAGGACATCATCAAAGACATAGTCAAGAATCCATCGGACATAACTAATTCTATTCTACTATCAAAGAAGATAATTGATATCATTGCAGGCCCTGATCGTAATTATGCATGGTCAGTAGGCGATTTACTAGGTGAAATAAAAAGCCAACAATTGAACAACATACGAGAAATAATAAATTGTTAAGAATTACTCGTATATGATATTATCTTATTTTACTGGTTCTAGGATTAAAAAGAAAGTATTGCTATATTGAATCTTCCTTCTTTATTGGATTAATTTTGTTTTCGCACCCTCACTAAAACAACATAACTAAGAGCTAAACTAGATTGCTAACAAGTGATTCATAAACTAAGTTAAAGAACCAATTCGGTCCTAAGACATTAATTTGGTACCCACGACTTTAACTCAAGTTTGACGAATTAAAAATAACTAGGTCGTGTAGAAAATTACTCATTAACAGGTGCATGTGGTCTTAATGCAGCTTTCATGTCTTGTCTAAATTTTATTAGATAAATGTTACTATAATCGGGTACATATATATACTGATATTTAAATATATTGAGCCCTCCATGCATGATTTCTTAACCCCTTTTAAGCCATGTAATAATTGTTTTGATTAGGTACATTTCTAAATCATAAATGGCCAAAATAAACTCCAATAGGGTTCCTTATTCACGAATAGATAAGAGAGATTAAAGGAGTCTCAAGCACGGAAATAGAAAATAACAATTTTTTAATAAGATTAAAGTGTATTTAGAAAATTTACCATATTGATAAAGTAAAATAAAATAATTAAAATCTGCATATATGTTTACTTTATATTTCCTAACAAAGGATCATGATATCCAGTTTCTTTTTCAATGCGTTCTAATATAGATTTAACATTAGATAAACAATCATTCATACTATCCTTATTATTTAATATCCTATAAATATTACCTATCTGATAATAAGATTTTGCCATGTTCAATTAATCATCAATTTTTTCAAAATTATTTAATGATTCTTTATAATAGATCATTGATTCATCTAAGAGTTCTAAACTTGCATAGAGATTACCTAGATTTCCATAACATTTTGCTAACTCATTTAAATCATTTATTTTTCTATTAAATGAAATAGCCTCTTTAAGATATTCTATTCCTTCTTCTAAAAGATTTTTGTTAAATTCAATATTTCCGACTAGACTAGTGATTGCTCCTAAATTGTTGTAATCAGCCGCCATACTTTGCTCGTCTTTGTATTTTGCATGTATTTCTAATGATTTCTTATAGTATTCTATTGCTTCATCTAATTTTCCAATCTTATAGAATATGTTACCACAATTTCCGTACTCCATGGCCATAGCTAATTTATCATGGTGTTGCTCTTCTAAAGATAAAGCTTTTCTATGATATACTAATGCTAAATTAAATTGTGATAACCTTTGCAAAATTAAACCTATCACTCTTAAAATAAAAAATGATCTTTCTGGTTTAACCGTAACTCTTAATGATTTTTCAAAGTCATTATTTTCTTGTCTAAATATGTAATTGAAGCGCGTTAGATATGAACGATAAGTTGCTTTACTCAATTGTTCATATGTTTTATCAAGCAGTCTCGAATAATATTTGGCAAAATTATCTCCATATCTAGTATCGAGATCCTTTTTAATCAAGTCTTCTCTATTACTCAAAAAAACTCTCAATATAGGATGAAAATGATATAGCCAATATTCTGATTCAAATACTTCGTCTTCATCAAATTCAATTCTTCTTAAAATACTATGATCATAAAATTCTTGAAGAATTATATCAGCTCCATCTAAATTAAATAGATCTCTTGCGTAATTAGAATGAATTAACACCATCAACTAACTTACATTCCTATCCTGTTCTAGATAGGATTGCTTATCCTGTAATTTACCAGTCCCGATACTATATCTGATATCCTATCGTA
>JANWKP010000295.1 GCA_025451315.1 Nitrososphaerales archaeon
CAGCGCCATGCTAACTATCAAATACTTTAACAGTTATATCTTAATATCAATATCGTGGTAAAAAATATTACTAATGACAGAGATCCCAATTTAATCTTACACTTAATAAAAAGTTGTGAAAACTATGCTCTAACTGAGAAAGAATCCTTAGAAACAATAAACAAAATATTGGATAAAGCCGTCTCTAGAAGAACATATTATAACTACAAAAAGAAACTATATGATAAGGAGATAATTCAAGGATTAAAAGGTAGTATTTATGATACTCAAGCATTATAATGCCTTTTGTTAAACCTTGAGGAAACAGATAGAGGAATGAGTTTAGTAGCCGATAAACTAATACCTGAACAGTTGCCGGATAGAAAGGATATATTTCATAATACAAATAAGCAAAAAGTCGAATCAGAGAATTTTGAAAAAACAAAGACTATAGCCTACATCGATATAGCGAACAGCATGTATAAGGGAAGAGTTCAAAGAGGGTGACTTGATTAAAACTAATGTAAATATGTGACGTGAAGAGTGTGTTGAACCAATTCTGTTAACTTGCTACTTTAAGAATCCTAACTCCTACTCGCTTTTCATTTGGCACAAGGCTATCAATAGCAAATTTTGTTTTTGTTTCTTGCGGAAGCGGATCATCGATTGAATCGATCACTGCTAACATGCCTATATTTTCAGAAAGATCCAAAGGAGCCATCCACTCCCATGATACAATTGTAGGTTCTGTGAAAGTTAATGTTTTTGGCAGAGATGGAAGAACTTTAGGCTCCCCAATTGGTTTCCAGTTGAAAATATCTTGAGAATTCTCAGGGAACTGAGTCCAAAAATCACTCGGTAGGTTTGGCCATGCATTGGTATTGTTACAGTATAATATTTTGATAGTAGCCTGAGTCACATCCTTTACACCACGATTATGTACTTGTAGATAAATACGATTTGTTTTTCCCCTCTTTATGTTTCGATTGAAAAGTTTGTGTTCAAATTTTACATAATCAACGTCTTCAATGTCCATTTGATATGTTGAATCTTCAGCAGGAGAATCTATCTTTATATCTGGACACATATGCCACTTCAATTTTTGACCAAGAGTGATACCTTGGTATTCATCTTCAAATATTGCATCTGCATCTGTTGGTGAAGGTGCTACTACTCCTGTATCAAGTACATTATCCCTTAAGAAAATATTTACATTGTTCATTGTCTCGGTATCTAACTTTATTTGCCAAATGCCTCTCCCATGAGTAACAACTCGTAGAAGCCGAGTATCTGAATGAAGGCGCATGTCATATACTTGTGTATTTGGTAATCCTTGATTGAATGGAGTCCAATTCTTTCCTCCATCTGTTGTGCGCCAAACACCTGCATCCATACCAATATACATAATATCCTGATTATCATCTTCTATCACTAGAGCATTGACAGGTGCATCTGGGATCCTATTTTCCCCCGTTCCGCTAATATCTGTCCATGTTGCTTCTTCTCCCTGTTGAGGAACACCAACATAGAATATGTGTGGATTATTGGGCCCTGTATTAAATCCAGATAAAATAATAATGATCTTTGTATTATCATTTGGCAAAGTAATTACATCCCAAATTGGCCTTTCGGGCCAAGCATTAGACTCAATTTTATGAGCATTCCACTGGTTAATACTTTTGGTAAGACGATATACACTACCACCAAAGGTCGCTACATAAATCAGATTAGAATTAACATAGTTGATTGCGCTTACAAACCCCTTTCTATTAGGCAAAGAAATATGCTCCTGCCATCCTCCAAGCCCTTGCGAATTGTCAAGATAAAGGATATCCCCTCCAAATGCAATATTATTTGGATTGGTTTTGTCTAAAGCTATTGGCGGATAAAACAGAGAATTCCTTGAACCATCAGGATTTTCAAATGGTGGTAATCCCTTCTTTATTCGACGCCAAGACACAAAGTTTCCTGCTCGTGTTGAAAGTGCCGGATCTGGTCCATAAAAAGTATGAAAATAGTTATTCGTTTTGATATGGTCTATTGCACAAAATCCACCATCTCCATCAGCAGAATGGTAACATGCAGGACTATTGCGGTATAAAACTGTCCCATTATCCTGAGTTCCTGAAAGTATCACGGAATCTGAAGTAGGATGTTGTTCCATAAATGTAAATTGGGTTATGCATAATCCTTCATTAATGGAATCAATCCAAGTAGAACCTTCGTCATTTGATTGATATATCCCTCCATCATTTCCAGCATATATTATTCGTGGGTTTTGGTGATTGAATGCAAACGCATGATTATCGGGATGGATATCTTCACCAACATCAAAAAATTTCCAGCTATCATTAGATGAATTATAAATTGCTTTCCATAATGACATTCCACTTAAATATACAATATCTTTGTTTTGTGGATTAACCGCTAAATTGATGTTGTATGTTCCTTGAACACCTATGCTATCAGGATATGGTTTACCAGAGAATCTCACGCCTGGTAAAGTTATTCTCTTCCAAGTAGATCCACCATCATTAGTATAATAAAATTTGTCTATGATCCTCTTGCTATTTGCCATGAGAGCATAAAGAGTATTTGGTGAAGATTTAGAGATACCGAGAACTATACGAGTAATATCTGTGGCGGCAGGAAGACCGTTAGAAATCTTATTCCAACGTGGATTATCTAAATTAGCCTCATTGGTTTTATATATTCCATCACCCCAAAATGCAGCATAAGCAATATCAGAATTATTCGGATCGAGGACGATATCTGTTGCCCCGAGTGTATCGATAGGGGGTAAAAGATTGTTCATTCTAGACCAATTGTCTCCACCATCATTACTCCTATAAACACCTGAAGCAGCATTAGATCCTGGGCTAGATGTGGCCGCAGCAAAAATCGTTGATGACTTGTTACGATTTACGGCCAGCCGGCAGAACCTGGAAGTAAAAAAGGTTGATAAACCCTTGAGTTCCCAATTTTCCCCGCCGTCTACGGTTTTAATTATACCCATGCCATATTGGCTGTCTGTTGAGAAATTCCCTTCCCCTGTTCCAGCATAAACTACAAGAGGATTACTTTCATCTATTGCTAGTGCACCAATGGCAAGGGACGGAAGGTTATCCGATTTTGCCTTCCAATTCCTGCCCCCGTCAGTAGTTTTCCAGACACCTCCCTGAGCTGCACCTAAATATATAATATTTGCGTCTTGGGGATGAGGTGCAATAGCAGTTACTCGTCCAGATACTAAAACTCGGATATCACGACGTGAATAAGTTTGTCCATCAGGTATAGTTGTTGGACCTAATTGTATCCATTTAGTTTCAGTTGTGTTATCAAAACTTGATAATTCATTTGATGAAAAGGAAGAAGAGGATAACTTGTTATTGTTAGGGGATTCGGAGAAAGTTTTTTTCCTAGATTTCTTTATTGCTGTCAGACGTTTTTCCGCTAAAAGCCTAGTATCCCCTCCGATAAAAATATCTGCATTAGCTTCGGCATTACGTAAAAAAGGATCGTCTTTGGATGTGTTATTCTCCTCTTTTTTTTGGGAGAGGATGTCATTGTCTTCCATATATTACGTACATTGATATGATGACTTTTTAAGTTTTTTTTCACCTTCATGGTAACATATTATAATGATGATATGCGAATTCATTAATCTAATTGAATTTATGATTTTTATGTGCAAATTAAGGATACAATACCAAAAGAAAAAGGGTCGGCGGCGACAAAATAATTTAGGCCATGTGTGCAACCACCAAATTAATAGCTGAAGTTTACCCGAATTTGAAGTTAATTCAATAGTTATTCCAGCTTTAATTCTAGTGATATCCATACGTACGATAGAAATTTTAAAATATCTTACAGAGCATACCACTGCAAAGTAATGAAAAGTAACATGTGGTTTTGCAACCCTTAAGGCTATAGTAAATACCGTATATCAATCGATTATAACATCATCATTTTTGTTATTATTTCTTTTGGTTATGATGTAATCAAATACATTTCTTATCATTTGTTTAATTTTTCAAATAGTTTTTTTATCTCTGAGATATTGGGAACATTGTCTTTTAAAATACATTCTGGTTGTGAAGGTTCTATAAAACACGCTGGGGGATTATAACTTAAATTTATTGAAGCATTATCATCTGGACTTGATGTGGTTAATAAAGTGTTATTTGTTAAAGTAGTATTATTTACACCGACATGAACTTTGGTGATGAGGAATCCTTGTACTTCATTTGTGGCATCTGAAGTCAATAATGGGGAAAAAAGAAATATTAAATTTAGAGTAACAAGTAATATTTTCATTTTTTCCCTTTTTAGGTATTGATTCAAAAATATATTATGATATTTATCGGTATTTACTTGTCGCATCTTATTTTTTAGTTAAAACAATAGTACATTTAATCGTCCATCTTTACAATACTACGATAGTTAGGAGTTTTTTCTATTTTTTTCTTTATTTCTAATGCATTGCTTAATGTAATATCATCGCTTTCCAAAAGTAATTCAGTCAAAATTTTAAATTTCTCATCTATTCTTTCTTGATTTATATCTCGATTTTTTATTTTACCCTCTCCAATTACCATTTTTGCTAATTTTCTAGATTCTCTTAAATTCCAATATCTTTCGTAAATCTTTTTTAATTTTTCTATAAACCCATTGTTTTCTAAGGCTATCGGAACTTCAACGATACGTAGACCATAACTATCCGCTAGTAATAGAGTGTAGTATTCTGAAAGCTCCGTACGGTTCTCATCTAAGATTATTTTTAATGCTTCTTTGTTGTATGCTCTAAACCCACTTTGACTGTCTTTTATTTTTGATTTTGTTAGTAGAATATTCAACGTATTAATGATTGAGCGTTCTATTTTTCTTCTAAAAGGGATATTTGTCTTGTTAAGGTCAATTTCAAACCTTGATCCAATTACCACATCAGCTTCCCCATTTGTAATGGGGCTTGTTAGATTTGGAATATGGGAAGGATCTTGATATTCCTGAGCATCAATGATAAGAACCATTTCCGGATTATATTTAACCGATTCCAATAATGCCATTTTCAAGGAGGTATTTTTCCCTAAGTGAATATTGTTACGTATTGATTCTACATTTGTAGTATTTGATATCCTTTCAAAAGTATCGTCGCTGGAATTATCGTCTATTATTATGATAAGATCTACAAATCCCTTGATCTCCGTGATTATTTTGCTAATTTTCGAAGAGTCGTTGTAAACAGCAATACATGCTATTGTGCGATAATGTGGTAAATATTTACCAAGCATATTACCCAAATCACTTATTCTTTCCTTTATCTGATCTTTATCTGATCTCTTTTGAACTTCTGATTGCATAGGCGGTTCCTGATTTAGGTCCACTACAGATTTAGGGTTTGAGATTTCTATTCTTTCAACTTTTATTGAATTTTCAATAAGTTTAAAAGGTTTTTTATAAATACTTAGATATTCTCGAATTCGATATTCAATATCTAGTGGTTTGAGATTCCCCGAACCGACATAAACTAATTGAAAATTTACTATCCCTTTTTCTATCGCTATCTCTGATATAGCTAAATCTATAAAATGATTTACGATATTGTTTAAATAATCAACAACTATGTCATGATTATCATTTTCTTCAATCTTAAACACTATTGCCATCTTGGGGAGTGACGAATCTATAAGAAGATTTGATCCACCTATACTCTTGAATAATGAAGGCATAGTATTCTTATGTATAATGAAATTATATTAATAAATATTTGACAAGATTTGTCCTATTGAGAAATAATATATTAAAAAGGGGGGCATACTGGCACTATATTCATTATCTTGACCTGGGCGTTATTACTTACATTGTTGGTATTCTCATCTTTTCCTCTGTTATACGATTATGATATTGCTCTTGGACTGAAAAAGAATTTCATTGTTCTAGAAAATCAGACAAATTTTGTGATAGATGGAGAAGGTACAATAACTAAAAATATAACTTTCTATGGATTATCGAATGACACGGTAATTAAGATATTCTCATCTAGTCTATATGATGTAGACACGAACAAAGTTGTTGAGTCTGATAAAATAAGATTTGGTAATGGATCTGGCAAGGATATTCTATTAGATGATGGCGAGTTTGTGACAATACCTATAACAATAAAGAACGTGTCTAATGGATACTATTTTGGAAAAATTTATTTTCAATCTAATAATACGAATGATGTTGGGGTAATGACTCACAGTACATTCTAAACCTCAATTTGAAAAATCTATTCTAATAGTTTTGCTTGGATTTATTGCATCAATTCTGATTTGGAATATATACGCATATATAACTAAGAAAATTAATTTTAAGAATTTACAAAAGCAAGTACTAAATCTAAACAAAGAAATGTCCTCATATTTAATATTGTCTAAGAACTATATTTTATTCAAATATCCTGTTATTTTAGAACTAGTCAAAATGAAAAATGAAATGAAAAATTCACAAATTGATAAAGCGAGGAAATATTCCATACGTGTGATGAAATGTGGAAAAAAGCGAAAGATATCTTAAATATTGATACTACTGAATTAGAGACCATTGCAAAAAATACAAATACTAATATAGAAAATATTTTTTCAAGACTTGTGATGAATGAGAGGAGTTTATTGGATCTTGAAAAATATCCTCAAGGACCTCTTGTGAACATTATAAATGAGGTAAACAAGACCAAGTTTAATACATTACACTATCTAAATGATGGTAAAATAAAAAAGAAGGTATTGTTTAATATAATTGCGATTTCTTTTGGGTCTGTAATAACGTTAAGCATAACATTACAACAATCATATGTAAATAATTTGAACAATTTCGATCCGAAGTACATTCTTATGTTATTTGGACTAGGTTTAGGAATCGATAGTGTAAAGCAAATAATTGAAAAATTAAAGGCGTAAAACCTTTAGAATGCAATATTGAATAATCATTTATCAAGTTAAATAAACGTTCGATACACTAGTAATAAAGATCTCGTATTTCTATATGAAAATCTTATATTATTTGGACAATGACTCCGTGGGCTTCGAATCCATGGGAACTCCAGGATATTCGATCATGGCATAATCACTTAATATCAAACAAATTTATTTTCTCACACATTTCTTTTAGTTTATCTTCTCTTTTATAGTCTATTGCACAATAATCAATCTCCTTTATGATATCATTCTTTAGATCTTTGGATGTCCTGAAAATTAGACATAATATGAAGATTCCAATAAGTAGTCTGAATACAATTTTTTTCAATTCATGCTGTAGTGATTTTTAAAATTTAAAAACTATTTAACACAGTTAAATCTTTAACCAAAAGTTGAACCAATCTTAGGAATTAATTGGCCAGAGAAAAATTTGCTTCTAAAACTACGATTTTAAATAATGTTCTCAGATTCATGAGGTGTTGTTGTATGATAGTTATAATAATTATTTAAATTTTCTAAACTTGTTTGTATCCTTGTGAATAAATAAAGTTAATCGATATTTTAACTATAAGTTTAATTATTATGTAGTATGAGTAGTTATATTGCAAAATATTTCAAAATATCCAACATTTCGAATGCTGTTGAGTGTGTCTACGGTATTGCTTATTGCCATAGCAATTGGAATGGAATTCCTTGCAGAAGATCTAGCTAAGGTTTTTGTTGTACCCCTGTTGGTCGCCTCATTATTTATTGGTATAATTAACTTATCTATATCCAAAAAGTATTAAAAATTATAGGACCCATTTTGTTAAACAGCAATTTAAAATTATTCTTTTTCGATAGAACATGCGATCATCTAAAAATATTTGCCCCGATTTTAAATTAATAAGGATAGGTAAAGTTGAACAATATCATACTAACCTAGCCTTCTTGAAATTCTTCTGTTCTACATAAGTATCTCTCTATGCATAGATGGTAAAATGCAAATCAAGGTTTGTTGACCAACGTTTCAAAATAGGATTAAGATCTAACTTAAATACAATTAATTTTTCATTCCGTAATCGTATTATGGATTACAACAACGTATTATTTGTTGCCTTGTTGTTTTTTTAAAGTTTCAATCTTTTTAGTATATAGATGATTTAGATTTTCCTCAATATCAATATCATATTTTGATCCAATATAATACAATAAAGCAACAGATTCAGTTAGTTTTGACTGAGCTATTCCAGGTTTATTATTTTCAATTGCAAAGGCAACCTCTCCTATTTCCCTAATCAAGTGAATAAACGCCGCTGAAGTGTTATTTCCATATTTCATATTGTAATACTCTATAGCAATGGATGAACTCATTGTATTAAGAAATGTAATAAATATACATTAAAGTTTCTGATCTATGTTCCAATGCTATTATTTAATTTTCATGATTTTAGATCTTTAGGCTTTTACTAATTTCAAAAATTCATTCACAAGTGGTGTCCATATGGATCAACAATCAATGAGGCTTACAATATCAATATAATACAATATTAAAAAAGTAAATAGGCATAGTAATGGATTGAGGAAGTTTAAGAAAATGGAATCTCGTCATAATTAAATCTTAATAACTAAATAATGTTAATAATTGTATGTTATACCCTAATAATGGAAAACGAAAGGATGCAGAACAAAATACAGATGCGCCTTATAAGGGGTATAGTGTTTCTACGGAACTTAAATCACGAATTAGTACAATAGTACCCATGTCTAAAGACGACAGAGGGGTTCAACCCAGTAATAATACGGGTGTCAAGGATACTAAGAATCCAGAAGGCGAAGATCCAGTTGTTTTTGTTATCTATGTAAACAAAAAACTTGGAAAAATAAATATGGTTATGAAAAATGGCACAAGTATAATGACGATTTTATCTGTTATGTATGTTATGCGAAATTGTATACAAGAAAGAAAAAAACTAAAATGCCAAAATTAAACCTGTACAGGATTTTTAAATCGTAGACATCTATTGGTAAATCGACCCTTTTCCTTTATAAATCCCCTTATATATACTAGTACTTTTGGGAGATGTCGCACGCGACAGTTTTTTGTGCATGTTTTTTGTCATGCTGCGAATGTTATTGAAAAGTGATCGCGTGATATCTTTATTGGTTTCGGTTCTGTTGCAGCTAATTCCGATGTTACTGGTATATAGTACTCGTATAGGAAAGCGTCTAAGATAGGTGGATCTGAACTAGTACGCTGTGTACTGTGTATCTTTAGATATAAAACTCCCGTTGGAATTACCGTAGTATGCACATATGTTAATATATTTGCCGTTGGCACATTATGATTTGACTTCTTTGTACCGGAAGTTGTCTTAACAAATATTGATCCAGTGTTACCAAAGTTTTTTGCTCCTTCTCCTAGTACATGTGTTGTATGTTGGATTTTGTTTATTCGCCGACGTTCTGCCTTCCTTGTATATTATTTGATGAATTCTTCCTAGGCTACATTTCCTTGCATCCACAAGATTCTGGTACCTACTGTCACTGTAGTGTCATTCTGTATGATTGGAATAAGATTAAATGCGAAATGATCAAATTATTATCATCAATTGTAGTTTCATAATTTAGGAAATTTGTTACTGGGGTAGCGAAATTGTTTGCAATACTATAGAAACTATTAGAAAAAAATTGCTTTAATCCACTGTTTGTCATTTTAATTCTCCTTAAAAATGCTTATACATTCCTTACAGACTTTTAACGTGATTATTCCAAAACTACCTGCACTTAGTTTTACTTCATCAGTTGCTAAATTTTTACATTCAATTTTATTGCATATGTCATTATATATATCTTCATTGGGCTTGTTTACGGTTGTAAAACCATGTCCGTCTGACATTTTTTTAGAACCTCCTAGATCTGTTTGATTTGTGCGAATCAAACAGATCGCTCTTCTCTTTTTTCAGGATATTTGTAATTTTGTTATCTGTTACCCTGTAACAAACATATTGATTACATATCACCATGGAAGGTAACTATCATTATTGACTATTTAAAATTAGTTATGGAGAAAAAAAATAAATACTCAGCTCAGGAGTTGTTTCTTATGAATATTATTTAATACCATTTATAGGAATGGAAATTATATGAATTGTCATTATATATAATCAGATGTATAATCAATTCAAGTAATTTAAAAAATGGTTGTTTATTAAACTAAATTGAATTTTAAGATGATTTTGATATTTTTATTTATTGGTAAAATATTAAATGCTTAAGAATAATGAGAAAAGATGATCATGGCTAAATAGCTATTAATTCTGACGAATTGACATTTTTATATCAATTGAATGAAACCTTGGCTTTTTATCACTTATTTGATGATTGCTATCGATTCTTTTTTTATTTCTTTATCTTAGAGAGATTTTAGAACTTCAGGTTTAACATTTGCTAATAAAGGATTTTGCTGTACTATTTTCATTATTTTCTTGATTTCTAATCTCATATCTTGCATTTCGTTTTTTAGATTTGTGATTTCATGTTTATCCTCGTTCCTTGCATCGTTATATGAATCATAAGACAAAACCATCTTACATTGGCTGCAAAATCTATTATGAACTTTATTCGGTTCAAAGCAGTTTGGACAATTAATCGAATTTATTTGGTGGTCACGATCTTCTTTAGTTTCAAATAATATTCCTTTTCTTCTTAATAAAGCCTTAGAAGATTCGCCGTTTAAATGCACATATATTTGTGGCATTTTGCTCGACATACTCCATCCAGCATGATCTCTAAGATTGGCTTCTGTGAGAATCTGACTCTTCTCAGTTAAAGCTGAGTGTCGTTGTATGTATAAATTCCACGGCTTTGTTAACAAGTTTCGTATTACGGCTTTATCTACCTCTGGGATATCTTGCTCCGTTAGCAATGAAGGAAAAAACTTCTTTTTATAATATTCATATTTGTAAGCCAAACCATCATAGCTTAAACTTTTTGCATTAGTGTTATTGGATGTTGGAATAAAGAGCCATGATTCAGGATTAGTGGACATAGGATGTTCACTTACCCATTCTTTAAAATATGGAATTGACTCGATTAATGGAATTGAACGTGGACCCGTCTTTCCATCTCTTATTCTCACTTCTGCATATTGGATATTATTTGGAGTTCGGTGAAACTTGATATCCTTGATTTTTAGATTTAGAATTTCATGAGGTCTAGCGGAAAGATCCATTGCCATTGCATGATAACATTTGTCTCTTTTATCTGGACAATATTTTAAGAAAATATGATGATCGTTGTCCTTCCACAAGTCATCCGCTTCATATGGTGTTTTCTCTCTTCGAGGTAATCTCTTAATTCCTTGCATACACGATGGAGTTGATCTTTTTCTACTATCTGATTCCTCTTGATTAAATAGCCATCTGAAGAATTTTGATAGAACTATATATCTGCCATTGAAACTTCCAATCCATTTGTGAGATGGATCTTCATCTTGAGATTTTCTCAATTTGTTTAAAAATGCAAGAATATCTTCTTTGGTCATATTTTCATAATTTTTGCCACTGTGAAAATTTGATAACCATACCAGAATTTTTATTTTGGTCTCCTTAGTTGTATTCTTTATGTTTATTTCATTTTGTTCAGCTATGATGTAATTACATAGTGTCTCTGCATTGTGGAAGTTTTGTTCAGTCAATTTCTTTAATGTATTTTTATAATATTGTCTAGGTAACGATTTAGTTATTATATCAATTCTAACATCTAAGCTATTGCCCTTTTCTAAACCAAATCTGTTTTTATCCTCGTAGTTACCCAAAGTTGACGTTATAACGTGATTCGTCAGATTATTTAAGAATATTGATAGAATCCACAAGTTA
>JANWKP010000296.1 GCA_025451315.1 Nitrososphaerales archaeon
CCGCATTAAAAATTTATTACTTCTTATTACAAATAGATTACAAACTGATTATGATATCAAAATAAAAAAATACTTTATCAAACCCATGTGGATATCCTCAAGAGTTCCACCGAACCCTTATACCATAAGGGACTTAATCCCACCGAACCAACTACCATTTTTAGTAACGATTAGAGAATGAAATTATGAAAATAATGATGAAAAACTCTTATCAAACCCATGTGGATATCCTCATGATTTCCACCGAACCCGATACTAATATATAGTATCATATATCTATACTATGCTACAAAATCTGGAATATAGTTTTTATACAAAATGTGGATAATGGTAAATCAAAATAGATCTATTGAGATGTTTATGGTTTGAAGTTGTCAATTTTTAGGTATTGGAAGGAGTACCTGGTTTTTGTTGCTCTTGTTGCTGCGGCTGATGTTGGCGTAATGAAAAATACCTGTTTTCTTCTGTTGACATAATTGCCTCACATCTATCAACGAACATGTTATTTCTTTTAGATTCTTCTTTTATGTTATCCTCAGAATAGTCACCTGACTTTAGCTTAAACAGATTATATTCTCTTATCAGAGTTTCTGCAGTTGACCTATATAGTATCCAACTTTCATGGGCCTTTGATAATTGTAATATACCTGTAATTGCTGCTATAAGACCACCTAATAGAGCAGAAATTATGCGGATTATAAAATCCCCACTAACTACATTTATGACCGGTATAATAGCAGAAATTCCCAAAGTCAGCACCTGAAGACTGTTATATCGGTTCATGTTAATTTTGGATAGTCCGTCGTACCATCTTATTCTAGGTTCAAGTCTGTTTTTTATATAGTCTTGAATATTGGGACTATCATTATCGTAGGTAATAAAATACGGATCTTTATTATCATAATTCTTGACAAAAAAGTAAGAAAATATCTTATCTAATATGCTTTTATGTTTACTCTGCATCAAGTCATTTATTTTATACCTAGGGATATGAATATGCTTTGCTTTGGATTTGATTTATACTACAAAAAGGTTAAGAACAGGCCTAGATAATAATAGCGTAGTGTCCAAAACCTATAGAATTTACGTCTCTTCTACCTATACAGACCTAAAGGAATACCGAGAAGCCGTTTACAAGGCATTGAGACAAATACGAATAGATGTTATTTCTATGGAGGACTATGTGGCTGAAGATCAAATTCCATTACAAAAATGTCTGGAAGATGTAGCCTCATCTGATATTTATGTTGGCATATTTGCTTGGAGATATGGGTTTATCCCTGCGGATGAGGAAAATAATCCCAATAATTTTTCCATAACCGAGATAGAATATAGGAAGGCAAGAGAAAATCAAATTCCTTGTCTGATTTTCTTAGTAGATGAAGATGTACCATGGCCACTGAAATTCATTGATGGTACATCGAATTCATTGGTTAAAAGTGATGACAGTATCAAGAGATTACGTGATGAATTTAAACAACTAAAGATTATTTCATCATTTAAAAATAAAGATGAATTAGCAGCTAAAGTATTAGCTGCAGTAAATAACAAACTGTCTAATCTTAACTCTTCAGAAGGTCTTGTATCTACTAAGATAATGGAAATACCCGTAGAATTTGAAGGTGAAAAAAAGCTTTTTGTTGGAAGAGAAGATTACATAAACAGATTAATCAAAGAAAAACTTCTGCTCCTTGGTTCCATTGTATCTCTCATCGGACCGGGAGGTTCTGGAAAGACACAGCTGGCATTTAAAGCAATGCGCAAATATGTAGAGGAAGAAAAATTATTTGATCTGGTCATTCCGTTATACTTTGACAGAGGTGGTATTACACTCTCTGCACTCATTTCCAAAATTGCCGAAAGCCTCCGCATATCTATTATAGAATTTGAAAAAGAAACCGATATGAAGAAACGTACAGAGGCTGTAAAAGCAACCCTAAATACTAAAAAACATCCTCTCATCTATCTTGATAACTATGAAAAGATATCACTTGATTTAAATAAACAAAATATGGATACAAGTCATACACCATCAGAAGATGCAAAGCAAATCGAATATTTTCTAAAGAACAACTTGCCAAATAACGCATCCATTTTGTTGACAAGCAGAGAGGCAAACAATAGACTTGGTGAAACTCCAATTAAAATAACAGGACTTCAAAATGATGAAAGCCAAGAGCTATTTTCAAAAATTGCCAGACCCATTCTTGGAGAGTGGGCGCCGAATAGTCAGAATGTCAAATCAATTGATAAAATCATAAAAGCGACTGGTGGTCATCCATTATCTTTAGAACTTATTGCCAATAACCTTGACTCTATCGAGAACCTCGAGAAAATGGCTGGTGAAATGCAGTTCAAGATTGGAGAGTCAAGCATTTATGACCCTGAGGAACGTCTACGTTCTCTTCAAGCAAGTTTTGACTATACTGTAAGTGCTTTAGGCGAAAAACTTATAGGTCTGTTACTAAGGTTATCAATATTTAATTCCCCATTTCCTATAAAGGCACCCGCCAATATTCTTTCTTCTGTCTCAGATGATTATGTTTATGATATGAGCGATATAACTCAACTTTACAATCGCTCTCTTATTACAAGGATAGAATCTGATGATCTTTATGGAAAAATCAAATCTGATTATTGGCTGTATACCTTTCATCCTGCAACAAAGAATTATGTTGAAGACAAGATACAAAAAGAATCAATTAATAATCAAATACAGACTCTTCAACCATATGAAAAGAAAAACTTTGGTTATTTCTACCTGAATCTTTTAGCGGATACTTACAACTCTATTGGTAAAGACAATTATCGTAATTCTTTTGCTAGATTCAATATTTTAATCCAATCCAAAGATAATGATTTTGAAAAGTCTATAAAATATTTACAAGATATAGATGATGATAAATCAAGTGCTTACATCTTAAGTTATTTAGGCTTAATATTTAAAGAAATGGGTCAATATCAAGAAGCATTAGCATATTACGAAAGGAGTTTAAACGTCTATGATAGAATAGATGACAAATATGGCCTTATTGCAGATTACAGTAACATTGGACTTGCGTATTATTATACGGGCGACTACCCAATGGCTCTAGAGTACCATACCAAGGCCTTAGCGATTCGTGAAACCCTAAATGATAGGGTGGGCATGGCAGGTGATTACAAAAACATTGGACTTGTATATCACAGTATGGGCGACTACCCAATGGCTCTAGAGTACCATACCAAGGCCATAGAGATTAATGAAAGCCTAAATGATAAGGTGGGCATGGGCTATGATTATGGTAACATTGGACTCGTGTATGGCAGCATGGGCGACTACACAATGGCTCTAGAGTACCATACCAAGGCCATAGAGATTGATGAAAGCGTAAATGATAGGGTGGGCATGGCTGCGGATTACAAAAACATTGGGGTTGTATATCACAGTATGGGCGACTACCCAATGGCTCTAGAGTATTTTAACAAATCCTTAGAGATTGATGAAAGCGTAAATGATAGGGTGGGCATGGCTGCGGATTACAAAAACATTGGGGTTGTATATCACAGTATGGGCGACTACCCAATGGCTCTAGAGTACCATACCAAGGCCATAGAGATGGATGAAAGCCTAAATGACAGGGTGGGCATGGCAGGTGATTACAATAACATTGGACTTATGTATCAACACACCGGCGACTATGATAAGGCTCTAGAGTACCATACCAAGGCCTTAGCGATTCGTGAAAGCCTAAATTACAGGGTGGGCATGGCTAAAGATTACAGTAGCATTGGACTTGTAAATTATTACACAGGCGACTACCCAAAGGCCTTGGAGTACTATACTAAGGCCCGCGAGATTGATGAAAGCCTAAATAACAGGGTGGGCATGGGTAAAGATTATGGTAACATTGGACTCTTGTATCAAGACACCAGCGACTATGATGAGGCTCTAGAGTACCATACCAAGGCCTTAGCGATTCGTGAAACCCTAAATGATAAGGTGGGCATGGCAGGTGATTACAAAAACATTGGACTCGTGTATGGCAGCATGGGCGACTATCCAAAAGCCCTAGAGTACTACAACAAAGCCCAGGCGATTCATGAAAGCCTAAATGATAAGGTGGGCATGGGCTATGATTATGGTAACATTGGACTCGTGTATGGCAGCATGGGCGACTATCCAAAAGCCCTAGAGTACTACAACAAAGCCCAGGCGATTCATGAAAGCCTAAATGATAAGGTGGGTATGGCTGCTGATTACAATAACATTGGAGACACATATAGTAACACAAGTGACTATGAAAAGGCTTTAGACTGTTATGTTCAAGCCAAAGATTTATACAAACAGTTGGATGATAAGGCTCGCCTAGGATATATTTACGCTACTTTAGGTGATACCTACTTAACTTTAGAAAAATCTGATGATGCTTTGAATTATTATAATGAATCTTTGCAATATCACAAAGACACAGATGATAAAGAAAGTATGGCCTCTTTACATAGCGCAATAGCCAGTTTACTATTAAACAAGAAAGAGTACAAAGATGCTTTGGATAATTATACGAATGCCTTAGAAATTCATTTAGAGTTGTACAATACTTCTGAAAAAAGTGATATCGATGATAGTAATATTATATATGATAAACATTATGATGATGACAACAAGTCTTTATTTGATAGTGATAGTAATCCTGATTCTTTGCTAGCCGTAGTGGATGATTACATAAATATTGGGTTAACATTAGACTACTTGAAGGATTATCATAAAGCAATAGAATCTTATGATAAAGCTTTAGAGTTGTCTCATAATAATGTTACTGCAGTTGATAATAAAGGATACATCCTTTTTGAATTAGAAAAGTATGATGAAGCCATCAAACTCGCAAGCATGGCTATCGAACTTGATCCTACTTACGCAAATGCATGGAATAATAGAGCTGGATATTATGCTTGTACAGATAGAATTGATGAATCTTTAACTAACCTAAAAGAGGCGATTTCATTGGATGAAAAATATGGTCATGATGCTCTAATGGATAAGGATTTTGACAAGATTAGAGACAACCAAGAGTTTGTGGAACTGTTGAAAAGATTCAAATAAATCTTAAAAGGTAATTTTGTTCTGATAGGCCACGAGTAGATATATTTCAACTTTATCGTTTATGACCGAATCATTAATAACTTGCCTAATACGATGACCCATGTGGATATCCTCATGATTTCCACCGAACCCGCTACCTAATTTAGTAACGATATACTTGAATTTTGTTTCATCTCAAAAAATGTAGATCATTTTTCTGATCATATTATTATTCAAGCATTGGTTAATCCATATGCTTAGGGAAAGAGCCTGCATGATATGAAAATTTTATATTTTCGCTTAAATCCAAAGATCCAAAAAGACAACATCCTTCATTGCTAAACAGAGTTTTGAATTTACTAAATCTTGAAGGAATCTTAGAACAAACATGTACTCGACTGTTGAAGCACGCCAAAAAGGAGAAAAGCCTGATAGAAAGAACAATGTATTGCATGAAGGACATAACAGAATTTTAAGATGATTGTTTTCTCTGCACACTGCAAAATTGTAAACTAGAGCATGTACGGGATTGGTTGAATCTATTCACTTAATACCATTACTAGGAGATATGAACAGTTAATTGAACATAGCAATAGACCTATTATTATTCTCTACTTCTTCTGTAATGGTGTGAATGCTCTGTGTATATTTCGAATGTAAATTAGAATATTTTGGCATGTTTGCTGACAAGAAAGAGATTTGTTAAAACAAAGAAAATCTATGATCCGGATAATACAATCAAGTAGACAGAGTAAGTAAAAAGAAATCCCTTTCCAATTTGAGTCCAATTGGCTTAATTATTCATATTTATTTAACCTGTGAATAGGTAATATATGAAAGTAAAAAATCTATTATTATCGATCATTTTAGCCACGTTTATCGTAGGATTTAGTCTATTTGAATCCTCAAACACTAATGCGCAAAATAACACTACAGCATTGCCATTGTCAAATTCCACATCAAATTCAAATAGTGAAGAAAAATGATACATCTTGATTTTTGAACAACGAAATATAGGAAACATTGATAACTCTACAAAAATTGTGTCATCAATTGTAGGACATGATATTGTAAAAATAGCAGAAGAATTTGTTGAAGAGATCAGCTTAGCCCCCTCTCAACAATTAGAACAACAGGTAGAAGGCATAATCTACAATGGTACAAATGGTTTACCTTGTAATACATCGTTGACAACTCAAGAAGGTAAAAGTGTTTCTGTTGAGTGTATTTCATCTGAAAATGTTATTATTTGGTATATTCACTCGTAACTATAGTAGAGCTGTTAGTAGGAATATTTCGACAACTGCTTAATTACTAAAATTCAAATTATTTTTATAAATTAAATCAAATCCTAATTTCAAAGCGATTAAACCCCAATTAAATATCATATACATTTTGGTTGAAAAAACTAATAAAATTTGTTTCACATTCCACTGAACCCGTAATGATATTAGTTCCCATAGTGGACTTAATTGAATTAGGCAACAAAGCAGTGTAAGACGTTAATTAATAATATTGTGAATGTATGTCCTGATTGTCGATTCGATTATTTATGATTATTTTTGACCCCTTTCGTTTACATTAG
Organism: Nitrososphaerales archaeon; assembly: GCA_025451315.1. Taxonomy (GTDB): domain Archaea; phylum Thermoproteota; class Nitrososphaeria; order Nitrososphaerales; family Nitrososphaeraceae; genus TH1177. Next base: position 6,648 of record JANWKP010000296.1, read on the forward strand.
CGTATACAAAGACAGATTCAAATATTTTTGATATAGTTTCTGTCACACCCCGGACAGAATATCCAGCTAAGAAAGCAACTGCTGCATAAACATAGGGTATAAGAACAGGTCTTTCAGCCAATTTATCTATATCAATTGTCAATCCAAAGAAACCGCCCGTTATTAATATGAAAAATAATACCACGGCAATGACAGTGCCAATTAGAAGCCTTACTATATGTTCAATCATATACTTAGGTCCAAATCCGTCTTCAACTGATTTTTTTACACTCACTTTTAGGGTATAAACTGCTGCTCCAATATATCCCCAAATTATTATAAAACGAGGGATAGCTGGGGGTTTTATATGTTCATAGTCAAAGCTCACAGTGGTCGCATTATTAATGGAAGTAATATTAGTATAAGTTGATTCGGGGAGAACTAAATCCACAAAACTACCTATTAGATTGCTAGGATTGGCCGCCTCGTAATAGGCGAGTAAAAGCGCAATAAGGACAGAACCAATCAAAAAAGCATAATACAGAGATACTTTCCAATTCCTTCTCTCCGGTGATTTTGTTTTCTGTTCATCTCTTTTCTTATCGCCAGACGAAGATGAATCTTCTTCTTCTATCACTATCAACAGATATTGATGATAAAAGATATGCATTTGGAAAGAATTCCATATAAATAAAATACGAATCCGCGATGAGTAAATGTGATTTAGTCTGTAGAATGTATATACTTTTTGTTTCTATCGTTTCCAAGAAACATATCCTATAATTAGGACCCGATTATACGTCGTGACTTACATTGTTATTTAAGTGATTAATACTCTTCTCAAACAGATTGTCGTTAGACAAAACCTTCACTTAATAGTTATTTGAATCTTTTCTTCGTATTTGATAACTATAAACAATTTTGAACATAATAAAGAATGTTGAATAAATGAAAATTATATTTAATCGGAATATATTTAGGAAAAGAAACTAAATACAAATAGCTAAAATAGTTGAAATTCGTGCGAATAAAGATGAGGAATTACTCTCAGAACTGTGACCCTTTCCACCGAACCCTTATACCATAGGGAACCTAATCCCACCGAACCAGATACCTATTTTGGTAACGAAAAGATATACAATAGGAGATGAGTTTGATGTGATTATGGCCAATATTCTATGTTAGCATATTGAAAGGTGATGCTAAAGTATCATGATGGAATTTGGTCGTTGATCGTGCCAAATATAATATTTAGTTAACGTCCACAGAACAATGGTAGAAAACAGTGAATGCATGATAGAAAAGAAGAAACTAACCACGATGATTTTTTGTGAAATTCATATTGTCGTTTTTGTTTTGGCATTATAAGGCCGTCGTGGGTCCATCAGTTCTCTCGACCCACTTAGAACGCCACTCCGGTGGCTCGAATGGATCTCCAAAGTAGAGTGTCTCCTGTGCGATTTTATCATCTCTGAACTCCATAATGCATACCACATTGACTGGACTTCCATCATAGGTAATAATGTATTCAGTTACCCCGAGACTTCCTTCTCCACGCGTCCGCAGGATCTTAAAACCCAGTGTTGCAGGGGAATGTTTCCTGAGTTCGTATATGTTCTGTTTACCCGAGATTCGTTCACCAGACTGAGGAAATTCAACCACGACGTCGTCGCAATAAATCTCATGTGATCTGTCTATATCTTTACCCGTGAATTCCCAGTGACGATCGAGCGCAGTGCGGATTTCTAGATTGCCCATTAGGTTCTTAAACTCTTTCAAAAGCCTAGATTATTAGTCTTCTCATTGATTCTAAATCCCGATAGAATGTGGGAGGGCAGCCTAGACAAGAAGCAACAAGCATCATTGAGCTTCAATCATTCATTTTGTACCATTTGTTTTTTTATTCGTAGGTTAAATATTGTAATATTAGATACTTCAAGGAAAGATGGATAAAGATTTTCTTATTATACAAATATTTTGTTAACTCGGTTTATATAGAATTGGAGTGATAAAAATTGCGTCAAATTTGTTTCACAGATCACCGGACCCTATCCTTTGATATTAACTAGCTAAAGAGATATTGAAGAATATTCAATTCAAATTTATCAAAAATACTCATTTCAAGATGGCGTGATGTTAACCTCAACCCATGTGGATATCCACATGATTTCCACCGAACCCTCTACCTATCTACATCCTGAAATAGAAACAAATTTGTATTTGTTCCCATCGGACCAATGTAAAAAAGATCTGGGGTATTAACAGATTCATATCTTTTTAATCGTCGATACACTCTTTTATTATGGTTGCCGTTTCTCGCATATTTGTTATTATTTTGCTTCCTGCAGGCCATTGTATTCCATGTCCAGAAGCGTCTGAAATTGTAATCTTTCTATCCTGAAAATTTATGAAAACATCTATCCTAAGCCATTTAGGATCGGAAAAATGATAACCTATGATTCTAGCCATCAAATGACTCCCGAAACTTGCTTTTATGAATACATTTTTCTCTTTATCTCTTATCCTGCTATATTTAATATTTGAAATGCAAGATATTGCTTTTGCATATGCTGATTCGATATTGTTATTATTATAGTAATTTTCCATTACTCCATTCCTAATATCTAGTTTAATATCCATTGCTATTAGTAGCCTTTTTAATCCTTTTTCCCAACTTGGAAACATGTCAATATACTGTAAATCCATTAGATCTTGATATGGAATTTTAGATGAATCTAACTTTACTGGAATAACGAAAACATATGACTGAGGTAATTTTTTCATTAGGTCTAGCGCATATTCTATCTCTTTTTGTACATAGCTATTCTGTTTCTTTGATAATGATTTAGAAAATAGCAAAATAAAAAATCTGCTATTTTTTATAGTTTCCTCAATAACAATTTTCCATTTGCTGCCAGCTATAAGGGATTCGTCATCTAACCAGGGGTGCAAACCTGCAAATCGGAGGTCCTCATACAACCTTTTTGCCTTATCAAAATTCTCATGTGCATAACTGATAAAGACAGTATGTTTTCCATCATTCAGACAATTCCTATTTATTGCCATTCTTGTTAAGTCACAATACTGGTGCTTATTGGAAATTATAAAAATTTAATTGTTATCGATATGTAACGAAAATAAAATGATGCTGTATAATACGATCACATGGTGATATTGGTGAAAATGGGATCATCTAGGATCATAACCATTAAGAGATCTAAGCATAAGAACTGTACAAGGAAATAACGCTTATTATGGAGCATATGTTGATTTATGTAATTCAATCCGAGTATTGCATCATGTTTTATGATGAAATATTGACAGGAAGTGGATTTGACGAGAGGGTTATATCAAAACTAGTATTCAATCCACAATAAAATGTGAACCTGAGGAAAATAACAATAACGCCACAACTATAAGTGGTATATTTGTAAAGTATTCAAAACTCAAACCGATAGCCTCAGATTGTGAAACCTGTGGTGGAACTTCATATCATGCGAATTTTTATGAAAGAGGTAAGCGTGCTCCAGGCCCCGTCAGATTCGAAAAAGAGTCTGAACATACTACAGGGTATTGTAAAGAGGATAATACAAATGTCCTAAATATGTGATAAACAGGTGGATTGAATATAAGGCAGTTTTCTATAGCTTTAAGAAAGACGGAAACGAGGCAGCAAAGTTGGAACACTGGCTCGATGAAAAAACCAATAATGAAGACCAACCAGAAATCAATTGGGGAAACAATCTAGTTCATGAATACGTCAATGATGGGAATTGTGAATCTGAAGATGGATGCGGTCATTGTGGTGTAACGCCTAATCAAATAACAACATGGAGAAGACCGACAGCAAAATTCAGATCTGATCAAATAGAATATTTTTTCAAGTGGGCACCTATAAGAGAGATTATTACATTACAATGAGAATTACAATTGGATTCATGTGAAATTTCACACTCGTCCCTCTGAACCCTTATACCATACGGAACTTAATCCCACCGAACCGGATACCACATGTTGTATGTATGTAGTAATCAGCGATTTGGCTTTTGAACAAGTTCTTTAAATTTAGCGGCAATCATAGTATTGCATAGTGGAATTCTGTTAGGTACAATGGTGCCATTAATCATTTGGTATTTGTAGTGTGAGTATATTTATTGTAAAATGGTTTCCATCTCTCTCTCTTACCTGATATACGATCAAGCGCTTCAGAAGCCATCCTCGCCACTGTCTTTTCAAAGATTGTATCTGAGCGATCTTCTAGGATCGATTCGAGTTCTGAAATCATTGTTCTTACATGTTCTTGCCCAGCCACTAAGGCAGCTACTCCTCGAATTTGTGGTTCTGGATCATGAATAAGAGAACGTAAATTTATCGGGTCAAATTCGGGAGGAACCCATATTGCCAAAGATTGTATTACATTATAGCGATAGATCCAATCAAGTTTTCCAGACTGGTCATATCCAACATCGTACCATAGGCCAGGATATGCTCGTGGATCTTTAAAATTAAGTAGCCCTGCTCGAGCAAGAAGGCGAAATTCGATTTTTTCGGACTTATCAAGCCAACTAGCTAATGTGTCAGGAACCTCTATCCGTAACGCTTCATACAACTTAGATCCTTCCCTTAGAAACGAAACAAAAGATGCTCCAGCTTCTCTACAGCGATCATCGGGGGTTTGTAATAATTCCAAGCATGCTTTGGCAGCAAGACAATCCTCAAATTCTACCAATACCTGAGCAGCATTAACTCTTACATCAATGTCATGGTCACAGATTGAAATCTCCAATAATTGTTCCCGTATCTCTTTCGACAGATTATAAAACCTAAGAACTGAACATATTTCAGCTCTAATATAAGCATCCGCGTCTTTTAGTCGAGATAAAATATAAGGCAACACCCGTTCATCTTCCCAGACACCCAAAGTTGTGGCTATTGCATATTTAACTTTCTCGTCGTATTCGTTTTGAAAAAGATCCCATAAATGATTTGATATTTCTAAATTATAGTCAAAGTCTTCAATTGCTTCGGCAGCTATGCGTCTGACTTTTGATTCATGATGTCCTAATAGATTCGTTATTACAGGTAGAACCTTAATAACTTTAGCATTGGCAGCAGAATTGAGTGCTCTTGAACGATATCCATAGTTAGAACTTTTGGCATGTGTGATCAAAAAATCTTCAAAGGACTTCCCTTTAATATTGGCAAGAACTCTAGCTGCAGCTACACCGACATCTCTAGAAAGAAGCCTTCTATTATGTTCCGCACATTTTGGATTGAGCCATATTTGTCTCAATCCTGAGATAACTAAAACACTATTGACAAACCAATATCCAAGAATTTGAATTAACTCAATTGTAATTTCTTGCGATCTTGGTGTTTTAAGTATTCTTATTATTGCCTCTTGTATTATGGTAACTTGTTGTTTATCTCTAAGATTAATGATAATGTTGTAAACCTGATCCCGGATCTCTTGTCTAGATTTGATCAATAGTCGCTCAAGCCAATCTGTATTCTTTGGTAGTCCTGGTATCAAGATATCAAGTTGGCTTTCTAAGGCCAATACAACTATGTCGCTGGATGAGTCATTGAGGGCCTCACTGGATGATATGTAGTTTTCAAATTCTTTCCGTCCACTTTCATACATATCTGTTGTCTTTAAGAAGGTGGCAATTAAGGAGCGTAAACGATATCTGTGTCCATGCCAATCTGATTGCATACGGCCTTCTATTAGTCCTAGGTCTTGCGCTCTATCTAATCGTCGGATTTGCTCATGTCCAAGATGCATTATAAGCCAATTGGCTGTCTCCTCCGATACGCCTCTAGGGGGTGCCGCAGCTAGGGAACTTAATATCAGACGCTCATGATAATTAAGAGCATGATAACTTGTAAGCAACAGACTTCTGACCTTCACGCCCTCACGATCGATCGTGGGCCCTTCTAGAGTTAATTCACTCAAGCCTTCAATAATTTCTTTCACTGTGCGATGGGGTAAAAGACGTAACTGTCTTCCGACAAGATCGAGCAATAAAGGATGATTATCTAATAATACACATAGACTCTTGATAGATTCCTTATCTTGAGACTGTTCTGAATTACAATATTTGTCTACAAGAACTAAGGCAGCAGATAATGGAAGGGGATTTAGATGGATCACAGGATCACATGTTGGTAAAGCTTGCGAATCCCAACTAAGGTATATGGATTGTGTGTAGTCGAGTTTGTTGGCTAACCAGCGGACTATAAGTGGGGCAGCTTGAACATTATCAAATACAAATATAGCGCGCGGTTTTTTCTTTTGAAGATCCTTTAGTTTATCTATCAATACTTCTTTGTTCCATCGCGTAGCACCGATTCGCAAATGACCATCTGAGTCACGACCGAACAGATCATCGATGCGAAGCCATATGAGCTCATCAAGATTATCTTTGTGAGTCCAAAAAAAATGTTGTATAAAAGTAGTTTTGCCAATTCCAGTCGATCCACATATTCCTATTTTTGCTTTCTTATCTATTGCGTTTCCAAGCTTATAAAGCTCCTCTTTACGGTTAACAAAAACGTCCTGATCAAAGACAGGGGGGGAAATGGTCATAACTTCAGATTTCATTTTAGGATAAAAAGATCGCAGTTCACGTTCCAAATCACGGCGTACTTGAATTACAAGGTCCTTTATATCAGAATAACTGTAAGGCGTTAAATCTTGTTTGATTCTTGCACGAAATTGTTTAATTTTTTCGTTTAACTTGTTGTCATCTAGAGGGGCGATATAAGCAAGACATGGAATCTTGTCTCGACACATGATCTCATATTCTTCGAGTGTAAATGAAATCTGCCCATCTTGAGGTGTACTCCCATAGGATGCAGCTACTAATAATATTATGAAATCCGCCTGTTCAGCAAAGCTTATGCTTGTTCTCAACGGCGTAGTGCTCAAACTACCAAATTTCTCCATGCCTACCCACTCAACATCATAACCTTTATTAGCCAACTCATTAATTATGTTGCGTACTGCTAAACGTTCTTCTTTTAAATCCTTGAATGTAGAACTAACAAATATTTTCAATTTAGGTGCCACGATCTTTTTAATTGAATTACTGATTGTTTTTTACTTAGTAATCTCTTATTGGTAGTAGAAATATCGGCGGATTTATTCACCAATACTTTGATAAACTCATTAATAAAATTTAAGGGTTGTTATGCATGTCATTATCAAATATAAATAATCATGTAATCTAAGAATTCTAATGTCTAAATGATTTTGTCAGCTAGTTTTCTATCTGCAAACCTATAGTTAGAGAATCTTAATTCTTTTTCACCATTTATGATTGATAAGTATCGTATAACACAGATAGGGTCATTCCAATAAAAAACAGTGATATACCAATCAGACTGGCAACTATGGGCATCGGACTTCATCTCAAATACGCAAATGCATAGTATGATAGAGCTCGTTATTATGCCCGTACAAACAGGATTGATGAATCTTTATCTAATTTAAGAAAGGCCACTTCATGGGATGAAAAATATGGACGTGATGCTTTAACAGATAAGGATTTTGACAAGATTAGAGACAACCAAAGGTTTGTGGAACTGTTGGAAAGATTCAAATAAATGTTACGAGGTAATTTTGTTCTCATCCACCAGAATAGATATATTTCAACTTTTTCTTTAGGCTAAATCATGCCTGACTTAACTAATGTAATGACCCATGTGGATATCATCATGATTTCCACCGAACCAGCTACCTATTCATAGTAACGTATATCTTGTACTAAAGTACAAATCCTAGGATATGATTTTTATACAGAATGAGTAAGTTAAATAAGTCAAACCCATTCGAATCTAAAAGATATAAAAGAAAGAATTTCATATAAAAAAGCAGGTAATGGTATAAACATTATGAATGATGTATATGTACTTTCAGAAAAAGCACAGATTCGAATAGAGGTAAGATCTAGTCCTACATACCACGTAAATCAAATTTAACAGCTTTAATACTTAATTCAAATTATTTTATTCAATAGATAAAAAAGACTTAATTTTATAACTTATACATCACTCATACAGTTTGAAATTATGCCATATATGAACATGGTTATATCTTAGTTAAGGCAACATATTATAAAATTAGTATGGATTTAACCACCAATTCAAGAAATAATAAATTGTCTAAAGAAGAAATAATTTTCCCTAGTAATGGAAACAAGGCCATATTGGTTAAATTGTCTGTTAACGAATCTACACAACAAATCATTAACGCTTTAGAATTAGGATCGTACAAACCTAAATTGATCATTCTAGTTTTTGGAGGAGCAACAGGCAGTCTGGATACCTCATCTACATCAGTTAACAATCTTTTTCCAATTCTCGATAGTATTTTGCAGTATGCTTCAGATAATGATGCATTAATTATTGATGGTGGTACCCAAGCAGGAATAATGGAATTGTTAGGCCAAAGGGCTAAAGATCTTGATCCAAACAAAAAGCCAGTCCTTCTAGGCATCGCACCAATGGGACGAATCTCACTTCCTGAATCTATAGATAAAAAGAATGATGACAAGGGTAGTAAACATGACAAAGCCGAACTGGACCCTAATCATACTCACTTTGTATTGGTCGAAGGAAATGAATGGGGCGATGAAACAATGAAGATATTTGAAATTGCATCCGCATCTTCTTTTGGAGATATTCCAGTCGTAGCTTTATTGGCAGGTGGGGGTAAGATATCTAAAAAAGAGGTAATATTTTGTATCGACCGTAAATGGCCCATAATAGCTATTGAGAATACTGGATATCTAGCTGACGAAATTGCATCTTATAAGAATCAAAAAGAAACAAACCAAAATAGACTTGCTGCAAAAATAAATCTTCTTGGAAGAAGACTACGAGGAAAGGCCAAAACAAAAGCTCCTCAGCATTTACCAAATGACGTCCAATTAAGAAAGATAGTATCTTATCCTTCTCTTCATTTTTTTCCTTCAGATGCAAATCGAAGAAATCAATCACTTGATAAATTTTTACTTTATATCATAAACTATGATCCTCTACTAGAAGATGCATGGCAGAACATGGCCCTGTATGATAAGAGTGCAAAAAATTTACAGCGCAATTTTAATAGATTTCAAAAATCTATACTTGGTATTGGGGTTCTTACTACTTTGCTTGCAATAATTCAAACACAATATAACATATCTCCTGTTCCCTTTGATACTATCGCAAAGCCAATTCTGACAGTAGTTCCAATTACAATATCTTTTGAGGTATTTAGGAATATTCCATACTATATTCTTATAATACTTCCATTAACTATTTCAATCTTGATAGCTGCTTTGAATCGCTTTAGATATGGAGCTAAATGGGTGTTGATTCGGGCTGCTGCCGAGGCGATTAAAAGCGAAATTTATCAATATCGTACAATTTCTTCTCCATGTGAACAAAAGCAAGAAAAAGATATACCTTTGATATCTCCTAAAGAAAAATTGTCAAACAGTATAAGCTTTATTAATAGTTCTTTAATGAAAACTGACATAAGTTTACATGGGCTTTATGAATACAAAGGTCCACTTCCACCGGAAATGTACGGTGCCGCAGAAAACGATGATGGATATAGCAAACTTTCAGAAGAACAATATATAAAAATACGAATAGATGACCAAATATCCTATTATCAAAAAACAGCATTTAAGCTTGAAAAACAATTAAAAATTCTCCAATGGTTGATTTTGTTAAGTGGGGGAGCCGGGGCATTCTTGGCTGCGGTACATTTTCAAATACTGATAGCGCTGACTACAACTTTGGTAGCAACTTTTGTGTCCTTTTTAGAATACAAACAAATAGAAAATACTCTTATAAAGTACAATCAGTCACGAACAGAGCTATATAACATAAAATTGCGGTGGCAGTCTTTATCAAAAACTGAAAGAGGGTCATGTGAAAAAAAAGATATGCTAATTCAGAAAACAGAAGACGTTTTACGAACCGAACTAAGTGGATGGATAAGACAGATGCAAGTTACTTTAGAAAAATTGCATTCAAAAAAAGAAACAGCGAATGAGGATAACACGTCTGGAAACAACAATGCATGATAGCTCAAATAATACTTCATGATTTTTCAATATAGATGCAATTAAATACAAGATCGTCAAATAATGTAATGAAATGAAAATATTTGTTTCTTACTCTCGAACAGACGCGGGTACCTTTGCTGAAAAGATTCACAGAGATCTGACAAAAAAAGGACATGACGTTTTCATTGATAAAGAAAGTATTAAAACTGGTACTAAATGGAGTGAATCAATAAAAGAAAATATTTCTATTTGTGATATATTTGTGGTTATAGTTACACCTAATGCTTCGGAAAGTAAATTTATTGAGAGAGAATTTTTGCAGGCACATAATGAAAATAAGACTATCATTCCCTGCTATTATAAAAGCATAGACAGATATTCAATTGGGAACCTAGACGATTATCAAGGAATAGAATTCAAGGATGAGTATGGTTTAGCATTAAATCTGTATGATAAGATAGAAGAATATGATCAACATCAAAAAAATGATACAAGCAAAACCACTGCACCGTATATTAATTCAAATACCAAAGTAAAAAAGAGTTATCCTTCATCAATGCAAACTAAAAGTATTAATTATATCTCGTCTATTTTTTTAATTCTTACAGCGGTTGTTTTTTTTTATATGTATTCATATGGGGGGAAGGTATATGAGTACTTTATCATATCTATTCTCTATTTTGCGTTATCTGTCTGGATAATCGTAAGAGCTAGTCAAATATCCTATGTCGTTTCAATATTTGCTACGTCTATAGTGTTGTTATTAATGATTCTAATTACTATTTTCCAGGGTAGTGGTAATCTACTTAAACAAGGAAATCTCATATGGATTATTCCTTCGTTTATTACCATATGTATCCTGGCTGCGGGGCTAATTAAAATAAAAAGATATTAGTTAACACTAGTCCCGTCTAGATAAGCATGTTATATGTTGTCTACATCTTTTCATTTTAATGTTTAACCATTTCTTATACTTCGTAATCTGTTTCAGATTCTGTACTGCCGAATTGGTTTCTACAATACCCCATTTAGCATTTGTAAGGTTGAATCACTGCTAATATGTACTTCCCTACCCGTGAGGCACTAACAAGTCTTATATTTGGAGATACTCGATTTCTTCATATCATACTTATGAAAAGAAACAAATCCTCGAATCGTGTGTTTTTTATAGTTCTAAATTGTACCTCTTGTGTTTGTCTACCGACTATGTAGGTTTAAGTGTCTTTTTGTAAGTCAAAAGTAGCAAAGTTGCAATTTGAAATTGGATTCAGATGGATATACCTAAATTACATAAGTCAAAATAAATAGCGTTAATCAATTAATAAAAAAATGGAATGTCGCTTGATGTTGATTTTATATTTTTTCATTGACATGCTTTATGTCTGAAAACTCACAATTTGTAGCTTTTAACTAATATTCAGGAAACTCCCATGACTGTTGCACAAAGGGTTCCCCCCGGTTTGGTCAAGATTTGTTACAACGGGGGAGTATCGTCGTAGAGTAGCACGTGATGTATTCGATTGTAAATTCTAAAAGTATTTTTACATATCTTACTAGCAAAGTCAGATAGTTTTGTTTTTGTAATGGATTTGATTTATACTTTAAAAAGGTTAAAATATGCTTAAATAATATACTTCGTGTCCAAAATTTACAAGTTTTATCATCTCTACCAATAATTCCTGCGGTCCTATACTCGTGACATTTCAAATTTTGTTTGTAAATTATGTACAATTTACCAAAAGTAAATCTCAGATGATATTAATCCGACTACATACGAATTTAGTCCAAGAAACATCGATTTAGCCTTTGAGGAGCCAGTGGTAATCACACAACCCACAACTTCAACCACCGAAGCATCACCTAAAGACACTACAACTTTAACAGACAGTCCAGAAACAGAAGAGGGCGTGGGGACAGGGCATCAACCTAACTAAATATCACAATCCCAGTATTCATTTTATTTTTTATTTTTCATATACTTTCATAATTTAACGATCAAACCCATGTGGATATCCTCATGATTTCCACCGAACCCGCATAGTATACGGGTCTATATACTAGTTATTCATTATTATATTCGTCATATAACAATGGATATTGCCGATATTCGTAACAAGAGGAGGTCTTGGATATTCCAGTAAAATTAGAGAC
>JANWKP010000297.1 GCA_025451315.1 Nitrososphaerales archaeon
AGAGCATCTTCCATCAATCGCTTAAGGCCCGAAGATTTGAGTTTTTCTGGATTTTTTATAGTTCCATGATGATAATAACCCTTTTTTGTATCCCATAATTGTCTCATTACCCAACTATTTTCGTGGATTTCTTCACCACTATCTTGTCGATACTGCATCCATTTTTGGAGTTCATAGTATGCTTCTGGAGTAATAAATGAAAAATATTCTTCATCGTCTCCAGCATAAACAATAATTTTTGCTGCTATTACTTTGCCTTGCCGCTCTATTGGTTGAATATATTTCCAGCGTAGATAGTCCCATGCTCCTAATCTTATTCCTGAAGATGCCATGGTATATACAATTCCTTTGATTCGTCTATCTGGATATCCACAAAGTTGTTGTATCTCATCTATTGTTGGCGCTCTATCATCAGCATATCTTCTGATTTTGGGTAACCCTCTAGTAATCTTCTTCCATGCGATAGGAATATCAGCCATCTCACAAAATAACTTGATTGCTTTGATAAAATTTCTAAGTGTTGCTCCCGTGATCTCTTCTTTTTCAACTCTATCTTTTTGGAATTGTAAAAATCTTAAGATGGAATTAAATGCCCAAGTAGGATCATTGGTTCCCTTATCTGCAAAACAGTTACATCTTTGTTCCATTGTTTTATCAGGTTCTAAATTAATATGATTAAAGAAAATTTTCAATCTTCTAAGATAGTAATCTCTTGTAACTTGTGATCTAATAGCATATACAAATAAAGAATATGCATTAGATTCCTCATGAGTTTGTTCTATAATTTTCATTTATTTTTTTGATTCACCTATTTTTTTATTTTCGAGTGAATCCAATTAGAGAACTAATATCACAATGGGGCCAGTGGGATTTGAACCCACGACCGCCAGCGCCCCAGGCTTATACCTTCCTATTAGAAGTTGGTATCCTGGACCAAGCTAGACGATAGCCCCTTTTACAACAATAAAGCTATAACCTTTATTAAATGTAGATCATGTTTCTTAGCATCATATTTCAATAATCTTTACACCGCTCTCATTTTTCTAAATGATAGTATTCCAAATAGTGTAGTTATAACAGTAGAACAGAATAATAAAAATAAATCAAATTCAAATGAATAAGTTGCTATACCTAATGTTGAATTCCTAAGAGCATCTACTGCATATGTAGCAGGATCAAATATTGTTAGAAATAAAAGCCAATCAGGTAAATTATCTAAAGGATATAGCGCTCCACTTAAAAAGAATAAAGGAAATACAACAAATGTTACGATCATCTGGAATCCTTCTAAACTGTGCATTCGACTTCCAAGACCTAAACCTAAAGCAGTAAGTAAAAATGACAATATAACAGAAACAAAAACTATCTGCAATATCGAAACTAATGAATATTCTATTCCTATAAAAAGACCAATAATTAGTAACATAAAGACTTGAATCATAGAATTGGTCATTCCCCCAAGCGTTTTACCAATAAAGATTGTTTCTCTACTTATAGGTGCTACCATTACGCTCTTTAAAAAGTCAAATTTTCTGTCCCATATAATATAGGCTCCATAAAAAACCGATGTGAAAATTATGGACATACTGATTATACCAGGAAAAATAAATTTTTGATAATTAACATCTATTGATAGAGTTGTTGATGATCCTATGCCTGAACCAACTATGAATAACCAAAGTAATGGTGTGAATAGCGATCCAACAATTCTACTTCGTTCTCTCAAGTAAACTTTGAATTCACGTAGCCATATTGCATAGATATGTAAAAAATTATTTACTAGTTTATAATTTAAAATTTGATTAATTCCCATCGTATCCCTCTTTTTTGTCTTTTATTCTATTCATTGTCTATACTTGTGTTAAAATATAAATATATTACCTTTAATCTCATACTAATCATTTTTTTTGTATTGTGCATATCGTTCCATAAAACCTCCTTCAGGTTCTTCAGCAATTTTCCCTTGAGTAAAAGTAAAAAATACATCATCTAAAGTTGGTTGTGAAAATTCGATAGACTCTACATTATCAATGGATTTTAATATTATAGGAAGATTGTGATTAATATCATCGACATGTAATATCAGTACTACATTTTTGTTTCCAACTTCTTTTTTCTCTATTACTTTCTTGACAAATTTGAACGATTTTAAAATTTCAATATTCTTAGTTAATATCGGACTAATATTATTATATTTAGCATCAATATCTTCTGTTACTTTAAAGTATAACTTAATAGTATCACCAATATATCTGTCTGTATTATTATTATCATCATAATTATTGTTATTCTTTATCATAAGCTTTAATTGTTGTGGAGTGTCTATAGCAATTATTTTGCCTTTGTTTATAAAGCCAATTCTATCACATAGAGTATCAGCTTCTTCCATATAATGGGTGGTCAATATTATCGTAATTTTTTCTTCTTTAACCAATTTTTGAATATAATCCCACATTGATTTTCTACTATTTGGGTCTAGTCCCAGTGTTGGTTCGTCTAAAAACATGACTTTAGGTTTATGAATAAGACCTCGGGCAATTTCTAATCTTCTTCGCATTCCACCTGAGTATTTCTTTACAATATCATCTTTTCTTTCATATAACCCAACTAACTTTAATAATTCATTAATTCTTTTGATTCTTAATTCTGATGGAACACTGTATAGATAAGAATGGATTTTGAGATTTTCAAAACCAGTTAACATATCATCACTACTTGGTGCCTGAAATACAATTCCTATATTCTTTCTTACTTTTGAGGAATTTTTAATAATATCATACCCATTGATTAGTGCTGTTCCACTTGTTGGCTTGATAAGAGTAGCCAACATGTGAATTATTGTAGTTTTACCAGCACCATTTTGACCTAATAATCCAAAAACCTCACCCTCACAAATATCTAATGAAACATTATCTACAGCTACTATACTATCAAATTTTTTTGTGAGGTTTTTAATGGAAATCAAATTTTAAAGTAATACAATTAAAGTTATCTGCTGTATTAACCTTATTTAAATTGTCTTTACTAGAAATATTTAACTTAAATCGCAGTTAGTATTTCTGAATTACATACTCGGCTCTATTAGTAGCAAAATGATGATACTACATCTCTAAACCATAAAGCATTTGAATCCATTTTCATTTTATCACTTAGTAAATTATTTTATGTACCAAGAGTTTAGAAAACAAAAGAATAAATTGACAAATATTTTATTGGAAAATCTATTATTTGGTTCTAATAAATCATTTTAAGATATAAAACATATGATTGTAATCTTTTAATCATTTGAATGACTCTTAACTTAACGAAAGATATAGCTGTGAATTTCTATCATCAATATGGTATGCAAATTAGATTTGAAAGAATTAAAACGTCCACTGTTATTGTAATGAACTCTCTTTATCTATACTTTCTTGGTTTAAGTTTACCTAATACATCTAAATCACCAATAAATTTCAAGTCTGAAAAAAGAAGTCGCCTATATTATTGGAAAGTGAGAGAGATTTGGTTCTATGGACGTCTACAAACATAAGAGTAACGGCCTTCATAATGGATGAAACTGTTATTCGGATTGGTAGTCAACACTTTTGGCTATGGATTTGTATTGAGTCAGTTCGTAATTTTGTGCTCGGAATTTATTTCCCAGAAGAGAGAAACATACTTGTTGCTGAAAAATTCGACAGAATATTAATTAAGAAATATGGAAAGCATAGTGTGTATACTGAAGGTGGTACATGGTATCCTTAAGCTTGCAAGATATTAAAATTGAAACATTATTTACATTCATAATTAGAAAAAAGCGTTATCGAAATAGTAGTCCAATATTTCAAATATAGTTGAATCTTTCGATGACTATTACTCAAGCAATAGTAAATGAAGAGATTGTGATAATGGTCATTTTATAACTGACTAGAACTATTTGTGTCAATGCATAATGTACAATAGTAGAAAATAAGATCCTGTTCTAAAAGCGAGGGTACCTTCTAAAGTTATCAGAGATATTTGAAGAATTCATTATTTGTTTTACAATATCTATATGTTTATCAGGTTCTTTATAAACAGAATTGAGCTTTTTATATAGTATTTTCGGATCAATTTTGGCCTTCATTATTTTTGAGGCTTTCTTAAATTTATCATCAGAAAAAACCATCCAATCGTAATGGGTTGGTGAAGTTATTTCAGCTAATGTAGATTTTTCAAATAATGATTTTTCCTTAAGATACCGCTCCACCTCTGACTTTTTAACAGCATATTTACCATAAAGTTGTTTTAATTTTGCCTTGGCTTTCGAAATTTCGCGATTTAGACGGGCAAATTCTTTGGTAGCATTGTGTGAAAAATCTGGTATTTCTTCTAGCTTTATTTTTAAAATTTTTTCAAAATGTAGCATTCTTTTTACTATGTCTAAGAATTTTTCATGATCCATTCCTACTCTAAAACTCTCAGTATTTGTAACCTCTAAAAATTCCTCAAAGAATGAAATTGTTAATCCTACTTCTTTTACCTTGTTCCTAAGTCTAATTCCGGCTATTACATCATCAATTTCTAAATTATTCATCTTGAACATTTTTACTACTTCTCTAATAACTAAAATGTATCCATCTTTTTTTGATTCCTCCTTTACAATAGATGATACATGTGCGACACTTACATTGCATAATTTACCTATCTCAGTTTCAGGATATCCTTCTAAATATTTTCTAAAAATCTCTGATTTCACCTGGGCTGGGGTCGGTCTCATATAAAGGAGCTAAAAAAGTCTATTTAAAAGACTTACTAAATTTTAAAGTAAATTTTACAATATTATCCATCAAAATTTTATAATCATTTTAAATTAACTTTTACATATTATAGCCCCCCCACCAATCATTGATGTTACTCAAAGTTCTCATGATTTGGATTAGTAGTATATTTACTGTAAATCTAGTATATGCTTCACATTTAAGTAAAAATAAATTCGTTCTATTCTCTGATTAAAATTGTACATTTTAATAAATTTTTATTGTCGGGTTCAATACCGTAACAACTATTTCTGTGCCCCTTAATATGAGCACAAAATGGCGTATTTGAAAGTCATTTGAAACGTATATGAACAATATTAAACACTCATAAAATAATCATTTGAAAAACATTCGAAAGACATTTGAAAAGCGATAATGTCATTTTATTAATAGATCCAGTATAGTTCAACCGTCGTAATTAAATAAAAATTACTACAAGTTGCATATGAATATTAAATTAATCTGTTATAACAAAGAATTTTTTTAAAAACTGATATTATATATCTTAACTATTAATAATATATAGTATAGTTGCACTAAAATTAATTTATAATGAGATATCAAGTTATTATTATCAGCCAAAGTGTCATCTTACCTTGAAATAAAAAAACAGCTTGAAAAATACTGGTTCTCCTATCTTGGTGAGAATTCAAAACGCTTTTCGAGCTCAACAATTTCAGGTGCTAGTCCTCCTTCTGTTTTTGTAGGACAATATGGTTATCCAAAGATAAATATCGGGCCTATGGTCCCTGCTGATATTCATGGTGATACGAGTATTTTAGATTCTCCCGAAGCATGGCCAGGAAAATCATTACAAGAAATACTGAATTATCGCCTCTCTTTGGTCAGGGGATTAAACTCTATAAAAATAGACGATTTAGAGAATAAATTTATTCTATCTTTACAAGAATTAACAATGTCGTCAAAGCCTGCTGAGAGTGAACTAAATTTCCATAAAATCCCAACGTTTCATCAATCACTTCTTTCCAACCAAAATAATGATTTGAATAAAGAGTTTACTCCCTTTGGACCTCAGGCTGAAATTAAATCTTTTAAATTATCCTCAAACACAAGTACAAATAAAAAAATAGATAACTTGTATTCTGATAATAATATTAGGGCTAATGATGCTGTTATTGATCTTTATAACAATGGCATTGAGATAAGTCAGATTAATAAAGTATTGAGCTTGGGGATGCTTGGAAGAAAAATTAAAAGACGTTTAGTACCCACTAGATGGAGTATTTCTGCCACTGATGATATAATAGCATCATATCTAGTTAAAAAAATTGATATGTATCAATCAATTGATCAATTTGAAGTAATAAAATATAACCACTTTTCAAATTATTATTCTATAATTTTAATTCCTAGTGATGTATGGAGTTTTGAAATGGTTGAAGCTTGGTATGATCAAAATAATGTAAACAAGTTCTTTTTAGAATCTGATTATGAGAATTCTACTACTGGTTTGGATCATTATCCCAGGATAGCTGGTGCTTATTTTGCAGCAAAACTTGGGATATTAGAATATTTAACATCAAGTAAAAAAAGAAAGTGTTCAGTTTTAATATTTAGAGAGATTCGGCCAGAATATCTTGTACCATTAGGTGTTTGGCAAATACGGGAAGGAATAAGAGAGGGACTAAGAAGTAAACAGGATATTACTACTACCTCGTTCTCAGATTTCAGAAAAGCTTTAGTTTATGCCTCCAAAGAAATGAGAGTTCCTCTGTTAGATTGGTTAAAACATAGTGAAATGTATAAAAATTATGGAAAAAAAACCTTAATCTCTGATTTTTTCTAAAACAAAAAATTTGGCAAATAAATATATATTTATATGATTTTACATAGCAGTTATTAAAAGAGTATCATGACATAAAATTGGTAACTAATAATAAAAAAGATTATTCATAAATTTGATAACAAAAATAATTTGTTACCTTTAATATATATACAAATATTAAAGAAATTGATTATCTCAATTAAAAAAATTATTATATTAAATTTCTTTGTGATATAGTAGAAATTGTTCAGAAAAATTATTATCAAATTTCTGAAATAGTAAAGAATTATCTTTTATTGGAGACGGACTAAATATCTGTACTCTTTCGTATTTATTTTCTTTTGATGATACCAATTCCAAGCACTTGATGACTAATGAGAATAGTATTTCATCAGAATAAGCGTGTATATATATAATTTGAAATATATTCGGATTATTCCAATAACCATCTTTATCGATAATGGCTATTCCTCTAATTTTATTCCATTTTTTATCATCATCGTCATTATCCTTCCTATTATTATTATTATTATAGTTGTTATCAAATATTATTACCTGTTTATTGTGGATCATTTTTTTTAGCCTATCTTCTGTTAAATCATGCCATCTCCAAGAATTCACAAATTTTTTTCGAGCTAATTTAAAAATATCTGGTTGGTTTAAGAAATTAAGAATTTGTTGATATTCTATTAATTTTGCAACCTTGGCGTTATCTGCAATTGAATTAGCTAAATCTGGGAAAATTATAGGTTTTATACTAATATACGTCCATTCTGAAATCATCTTAAATCCTAATTTTTCCATCAACCCTTTGGATGCATCATTGTTTAAAGAAACTATAGCAGACGAATATAAAGCTCCTTTTTTTCTTGCATAATCTAGTATATGTAGAGAAATATTTGTGGCTAACTTTTGAGATCTATATTTAGGGTCAACTCTTATTCCTTCAATCCATACTATTTTTTCAGGTATTATAATACCATGAGCGATTGCTATCGGTTTTTCTATGTTATTTTCATTTACAGCCACTAAAAATATGCTATTAGGTTCCCTAATCCATATATCCCAAACTCTGTCAATGTAATCTCCCCAACTGAATGTATTTTTACACAAATCTAATACATAATCTTTATCATAGAGAGTGGCTATTCTGAATTTCGTCGTCGTTGTCATGTATTAATGAAGATTATAATTAGGGATTTTTAATATTTAAAATTTATC
>JANWKP010000298.1 GCA_025451315.1 Nitrososphaerales archaeon
ATAAAATATTACAATTCCGTTATCTTATAAAGAGAAATAATAGGTGACCTTTATATTAATACATCTATAAGAGTTTTAGATTTGTTGGAATAACATTTAAAAAAAATGATGCTAGGGAAAATTCCAGATATTATAATTCGCATTATACAAATAGAATTAATTTGAAAATTTGCAATAAAATTAGCCATTCTTTTAACTGGATAAGACAAAAATGCATAAAAACATCAATAAGCTTAAAAATTTAAAACACATACGGCTATATAAAATGTAGAATCATTACAATTGTGAGAGATAATTATGGTAAAATCATAAAATCAGAAAATATCATTAATAAGAAAGCGAAAGGTATTGATAATATAGACCTTGGAGAAATTAAGAAGATTACTTCGGAATATATAATAACAGAAAAAAAAGATATAGATATTAACAAAAATAAAAATAAAATATCTATTCCAAGAAATCTAGTAGAACGCTGGGATGAAGATAATGTTTGGTTTCAAGTAACAGAGGAAGATATAGAATCATTTAAAGAAAATTAGTAAATTTTTATCGATTATATTATTCTAAAGTAATAATAACTTTGCAAAATTTAAATTATTTTTCTACAAAGGCTCTTTTTAAATATGAATAAGAACAATAGACAAAATTATGTCAAATATTATTATAATACTATTGTGACCATTTTTTGATTTTCTTCTATCAGTGTTTCTGTGGTACATTTGGATTGTTATCGTTGTTAGAAGAAATAAGAATAGTTACAAAAGATTGGAATCCATCAACAATAGTAAATTACTGGACTTAAAAATCTCTCATAATTTATTATAAAGATATAAATTGGTCAAAGAAACAAATTATGAAACATTTTTCAGTATTATTTTTAATAATATAATTAGATAACCTAGATTAATATTTGTCATTACCTACCTAATCTATTCTATAGAATTACTCTACTATTTTTCGGACTTTAAATATACATTTTCATTATTACTATATTATGAACAAGTCAGTATTTACTTTTTGGACTTTTAACAAGTTCATTGGTAATGTTAGTATTAGTACATTTTAACCAACAGCAACAGAATAGTTTTACAAATGCAGCAATAGCCCAAGAATATGATAAAATATGGAGATAGTTCCTATAGCACATACTAAACCGAAGATAAGAAATATGAGTGTAGAACAGGTCCATTTGAAGGCTTCTTCGTAAGTTCAGTTGAATTTTGTAAAATTAAGATTGATAAAGATGATAGAAAAGTTAATCGAACAGGAACACAATGTCCACCCTGACTAGCATGACAAACAGGTCCACAAGGCCCTAATCAAATAAATTCTACAAGTATTATACTCAGAATTGCAATATTTCTTCCACTAACAGATGCTGAGGGTTTGTCTATTACTATATGCAATTCTTGAGATCCAGTTTTGAGTGAAAGTTACTCCGTTAGTAATATTGGAAATACAGATGTCATTCTAGACCTAGTTCTACCTAACCACGATGGGTGCTAACACATGCAGGAGGACCAATGACGGATGGTGATTCTGTTGGTATTATTACAGTTGTTCATTGCTCCGAAAATCCCTAATTTTTTCATTCATTATTAATATCAAGAAATTTATTGTAATTATAAAATATAGATTAATTTCAGAACATAGATGAGATTTTCTAAAACTGATAAATATTGTTTCATATCTATGATCATTACAATATACTCTATCAAATCTTGTCCCAGACAGATAGACAATTTGTCCTAGTCTGAATCATCAGCGGTATCTTCTACTAGTTCAGGCTATGACAATTAATTTATCTCAAATTATTGAATATTATATTGAATAGAAATATTATCAAAAGAATACCTCCAACAATACTAGAGCCATAGCCCTCTTCTCCGGAGCAAACAGAAATAGAGGCTATGGTTTTTTAAAGAATTTTCCGTTACTATTATTAATTATGATTAATGCGAATCCAATAAAAAAATTTAACTAATGGAATATTTTATAACAATTAATGAAACCGATCTTTTTTTATTTTTTTTTGCTTACTGTATTAATAATGTCTTTCAGTATAGTATATTTAACGGCATTCAATCAGGCATTTGGTTCTACTGAAAAAAGTAATTTTAATAAAGAAAATAGATTAAACTGTGGCGAGATAGGTCCTCATCTACTTGTAAAAGTTGTAACTGAAAAAGGGACTGAAAATGTCCTAGCTGATTTTAAACGTTTTGCGAATGACAAAGTAATTGTAAGTGAGACGTCATATAGAGATCGAAACCAATGTTTAGAAGATACTATAGAACTAAAGGGAGGTGAAAGGATTAGATTATCTTTTATGGAATGTAGCAGTAATAATAATTGTGCTATAAAAGAAGGAGCATTCAATGATATCGTAATTTTGTCAAATTTAACTGAAGATGAAATTAATTACGATAATATCAAGACAAGCTCATTTGGTGAAACTAGAACTTTTGAACCCGATGATAACTTGAAATTTAAAATTCCGCATAATATACATAGAAATTTTAATTCGTTAATTATAACCTCACAGTTTGGAAAAGATGAACATCAAAGAGATTTTGTCGTGACAGATAATATAATATTAAAATAGGCTATCGCTAATAACCTAGCGGTATTTATTTTATTAGGTCAAAATGAGGTAATATTATAGAGAAATAGACATTCATCAAGTTTTTTTGTATTTATATCTATTTTAATATCATTTAAATGCAAAAGCATTAAAATATTATTTATAAAATAAAATCTAGATAGATCATGTAAAAATTGTGATTATAATGATAAAAATACATAAAACAATCCCAAAAAAAGAAGTGACAAAAATAAATTCATTGTTCCTGTTTCTCCTGTTATTGTTTAAATTTTGATTTGCTACTTATTGTAAAATCATTAAATCTTATTCAACATTTCTTGTAAAAAATTTAAATATTAAATTACAGATTTGAAAGTTCTGGATTTATAGTAACATTAAATTTATTGCCAACTATACTATCGACTACTTCTATTTCAGATATATTTATTTTAAATGGAAGAATAACTTTTGCGTTTGATTGCCCTTCTTCTAAGGCTTTATATTTTAAACCCGATATACCTGAAATTCTTTGAACAGTCACTTTTTCTCCTGCATTTAATTTAACTGGGTCCGCCATCATCTTACACTCAGGAGCACGTATTTCTTCAACTTTATTGTCAAATACTGCATACAATTCAGAGTCACAAAGATTCGCTATGAAAGTGACAGGGTACATTCCTGTATTTTTAACAGTTGCGTTTATACTAAATTCTTCTCCTACATGAATTTTATTTGGAATAGTTTTAATCTGTTCTACTTGCAGTACAGATGGAACTATCGAGTATGAAGAAGTAAAACTAGTTGAATTTTTGTCTATTGATTCAGAAATTATTACTTGTTGTGGAATATAGAGTGAGCATATTGATACAACAACTGACAATACAATACTCAGTAGTATAATAAAAAAAATTCTCATAGATTTATTGAGGAGTATGTTATCTATAAAGAGTTCTTTTCATAATTCTAAAAAGTTTTATAGATTAAAATACAAAATTATATTTTATAAGATTTTTCCTATATGCTATTTTATTTTGTTAACTCTATTTTCTTTATTTATTTTCTTATGGGGGCTCAAATTTTATTTAATTTTTCTAAATCTAAAACTTGAGAATAAATATCTTTTTCAGTTTTAGATATTCATATATATAAATAACATTTGATCTATATTAGACAAAGAAAAAAAGAGTACCACTTTTAGATAACTGAAACCTTAATTTACAAGGATTTATTATCTTTCAAATTGAAAATTAGAGAATTATCCTAATTAGATTGTGATACAAATACTGAGTTGTAATAAAATATAAACTATGTACTTTACGTTATCCGTAAATCTATACTAGACGCAAGAAATATTGTAATATATATTAATTGTCTATTGGCCAAGCATTTTCAGTTATCAATTCAACTACATTTCCAGAAGGATCCCTAAAATAGACTGATCTGCTATTTCCAATTTTTAATTCTTTTTCAATATTAATTTGTTTCTTTGATAAAAGATCTTTCCATTTTTCATAATCTGCTGTATTAATTTCTAGAGCAAAATGAACTATTGATGGTGGGGTAATAGCACCATGTATAGGAAAGATACTAATAGAATCATTGAGAGTACTTTCAGGATTAAAAATTAAAAGCATACTTTTTCCTGCCTTTAGAAAAACATGCCTTCCATTTTCTTCGGATACAAAACCCAAACCCAACTTATTCATGTAAAAGTCTTTCATTTCTTTTAATTCAGACGAATAGATGCATGTTTCAACTATTTTTGTAAATTTCATCATTTATTCTTTTTCCATATTGAATAAATTAATGTATCCATATGTTTCTTAACCATAAAGTGGAAATATGTTTCAAAAACTATTGTACTGAATAAAATACAATGCATGTAACAATATTTAAAAATGAGTAATTTTTCTACTATTCTTATTGTTTTATAATGTAGTTAGCATTAAGAGGTAAATTCGGATCAAAGGTGTTTATCCTATCCCACTATTAATTAAGGCTAATTTTATACCATTGAATGGATACAACAATAATCTATTATTAATAATCCTTTTCCCCTTATTATCATCCTTATGGATAATACATATATATTTTGCAACTAATATAGACTTATTAAAGGTCATTTATTTACTACACTTTCAAAAAAATAACTACTGTCATTAAATAGTAGTAACTTTTCATCATTTCATCCATAAATAAGTATTACCAGTAATTAGTATTTTGTATATAACACTTTATAAATATATCAAAATCAACTATTAAATAGTTAATTATATATAATTCATAAACATAAAAGTTATACATAGAAACTTAATCATGAGAGTTCGAGTATACTTCTCTAAAGAACCTGAGTCAGAGATTTTTTTAAGAAATAACAAAATTAGTAGCCAAGCGCTTGTTACTCTCTATGATTTAGTATGGGAATCTGAATTTAAGAATATCTTAAATGTAGGCAAAATATGGCTTAAATTTAAAGAATGTAAAAAACCATTTGGAATACCACTTAGGGAAAAGAGAAATCATATCGAGATAGCCGCTGGAGATATTATTCAGATAGCTGAGGATTATTATGTAGTTGATATTGTTGGAGTAAAAAAAATAACAATAACTAACTAATTAATTTCAGTTGTCTATATGATGAAAATATATTGTTTAGCATACAATAATGGTTATTATTAAAATGGATTAGTATAACCTAGATAGTGTACTCATAGTAATTGAAAGAGTGATTGATTGAATAGACTTTTTAATTCAAAATTCTTATACTATAATCAAATTATAATGTAAATTTCCCCTTTTCTACAATAAAGTTTAACACTCTAATTATAACACAAATCCATATTTCTCTTATTGAACCATTGTTCGAAGGTATCTTTTTACTTTGAATTTAATACTTATTCTACATTTTACTTGGCCAAAAAATAAGTACACTATAATAAATTATAGTGACTATCGAGCCGCCAAGCTATTAGGTTTGTCGAGGTGTTTTATCAATCGTTTTTCACATTCGCTTCCTTCTGGAGGATTTAGGTCTTGTCCTATTACACATGTATGGAATCTATCTCCAATCTGTATTGGACCAATATCGGTATTTCTGTCAAATGCAAATGTTCTTTCAATTGTATATCCTCCTGTTTTATCAAATTCCTTTTGAACATCATCTATTATTGCGGATTTAATCTGACCTTTAAGCATAGCCATAACTTTGATCTTTTTAGCATCCTTTCTATCTTCCATTGGTACTATTATTTTTACCTTAACTGGTTTGTTACTGCTATCTTTATTATCACTATTTGAGGCTTCTTTTTTAAGACTAGATACACTATTAGTAGCCTTTGCTATCTCATCTGATAGAGTAGCAAATGCTACCACTTGTGGTTTTGAATATAAATTGTAATAGGTAGAAGTTTTACTATAAACTTGAGAAGTCGCTTTGAATAAGCTTATCTGTGTTGGCTGGGTAGTAGATTTTATATCCCCTTCATTACAGTCAAAATATTTCACAACCGCTTCTTTATTAGAACTAAACTTTGTATCAGCATTTTGAACATGATAGGCACAAACAAAAAATTCATCTGGTTTACCAGCACTTACTATTTCATTATCCTTATCCATTGAGAATTTAACTTTTAATTGCTTGGTTGATTCCTTTAATTTATCTAAAGGAATATTTTTAACAAAATCTTCTCCATTAATAACACCGACCACTTTAAGCAGTCCGTTTTTTTCAGTATTTTTTAAATTTATCTGAGCTACAACAACTAACTTATCATCATCGTGCTTATCTTGTTTATTATTAGTAGTTTTTGAGAGAATTTCTGATTCTTGTGCCATAACAGGTCCTATCAAAGAAAAGGCTACGTTTAGGGTGACAAGAAGTGAAATTCCTAGGAAAAATATTCCTAAATTTCTTAGCATATACGGACAGTGAATATTTCCAATTTATTAATTTTGGAAATGTCTTATTTAAAATAAGTCTTTAATATAGTAAGTAATTATTTCTATATAGATCTTTTCTATGTTTTAATCCTCTTATTTTTTCTCTGTTTTTACATTCGTTCTTTAATCTTTTCATTATGTTGTTAATAAGAATAGAAATTGAAAAATAAAATGTGCTCTATAAATATAGTAAGGTAACTAATTTCTTTTACGTTTTATTATCTTTTATTATTTTAAACTCATCCAATACTTTTTGCTTCTTTCCATTTTCAATAAAAGAAGCTTTTAATGGCTTTTGATCACCTTCTAATTCAATATCTAGTATTCCAAATTTACCCTCTATTCCTTTAGCTGCATAATCATCTAAAGAAGATAATGTCATGTCATGAGCTCCACCGGTTCCAACAGTTGCAAAAATTGGTCCTTTTGGATTATTAAAGATATTGTTAGGATTGTTATCTTGTACTATTGGTTCATCATCATCGTCATCATTAAAAGTAATAGGATATGTTCTTTCATATACGTGAAGATGACCTTGTAATGCTAAATCTACTTTGTATTTGTCAAAAAGTGGATGATATAGTTCTCTAAAATCTGTATCCGGCTCAAGAGATCCAGAGCCATACATATGTCTATGATATAAAACAATAATCCAATCAATAAATGGGTCTTTAGAATATTTTTCTAGATCTTTTACTGCAAATTGATATTGTTCAGATTCTTCATCATAATCAATTTCTGTAGATAACGCTAAAATATGTACATTTTTTTGATTAAAAGAATAGTATTGTTCTTTTAAACCAAAAAAATCCATATAATCTTCTTCATCTTCATGATTTCCCATTGCAATTTTGGTTTTATCTGCAATTGGTTCTATTATATCAAACCAGCAATCCGCATCTCCACTATATGAGAAATCACCAAGAGCTAAAACTACTTCTGGATCCTGTTTGATAATATTATCTACTGTATCTTCTGTCTCAGATGTACAATCCCAGTCTCCAACGGCTACGATATTAAAAATTGATTTTCCCTTATTAGTATTTTCAGATTCATCTTCTTCTTTTGTTTCCTTAGAATCATTATTGTTGTTGTTTTCATCTTTCTCATCAGATTCAATTGCATAGGAATTTTGTAAAAAATTTAAACTGATAAAATCAGATTCGTTATTATTCTTATCTCCTTCTCCACTAAAATTACTATTATATAATATCATGGAAAATAATAGAGGAACGATAAGAATATGTGCTAGTCTATAATTAGAAAAATTCAATTACATAGTGACTGATTGTATATTACTTTTAATGGTTTTGATATTTTTTATATGTAAAATTAATGAAAAAATAACCTATAAAATTTAGTTGACTCTAATTGTCTTCAGTTTGTTAAATAGACATAGAGGAAAATTTAAAATTATCACATTATTAAGGTTTAAATTTTATAAAGATATTATAATAAGATAATCCATACTCACAAGTTAACAATAGGAAATTTTTTTGCATCTTATACTCTTTGTTTAAGTATGACATAGTATATATTAAGTAATATATTTGACATCTAGTTTTTTATAAATTTCACCGTATCAGCTTTTTTTTCAATCTATTAGTTGGATCCTTCTTGCTCTGACCAATATAATTTAGTAACCTTTCCACATTCATTGCATTTATGTGTTGTTTCAATATCATTTCTGGTAATTTTATATTTATTTGCTTTTGTATGTATATTATCTGGTTTTAAAGGATTATACTCAACTCCACAGTATACACAACTAAAAGATCTGTTTGTATTAGATGACATAATATATCTAGATGGCTTTCTTAATCTAAATTTTGTCATTGTAGTTTTTTACTGTAAAATTTTTTTAAAAATTTTTCAGGAAAATAACTTACAACATTTTGGTTTAGAATTCTACAATTTTGCAATTACTAGAAGAAGGTTGTCTGAAGAGGAATGAATCATTACAACTAAATGAGCCTAACACTTTTACAAATAAAACTCTTCAAATATTCTTATCGGCGAAATAAGAGTTTTAGAGTAATCTTTACATAAACATCCAATTTAAATTTTGACAGGGATAATATTTAAGTTAGCCGATTTTGTTTAATCGTGTCTCTAGAAATTAACATAAAAGTTTTATCTGCTACATTCTCAGGGCTCAGAGGCATCTGAGCAAACTCATCAGCACCATAACCTAATATTCGAGTTTTATCAGAATCATTATCCCCTATCACAAGTATCTTGGTATCATTGTTGATTTTTTTAATATTAGTTATAATCATAATGTTTCTATCAGATGCCATTTTCCCACTGATGATTATAGCATCAACTTTTCCTTCCAATTGGCTCATTTTTTCCAAGCATTCTTCACCATTGCTAAACTTATGTGGTTCACATCCCTTTAACCACATGATGCCATGCAGCATTATATTGGCATCTTCGTTTTCTTGAACTATAAATACTCTAGGTTTAACAATACCCATAACTATGGTTTTGTATGCTACTATAAAAAATTACAGATTTTAAAGTAGGTTTGAGAATGTTGGAGAAGAATAATTAGTAAATAATAAATGTTTAATCATTATTTCATAATACTATTATTAGTAGAATTAATATTTTTAAAATGAATTATATTAAATCACTCTGATCTTCGAGCAGTCGACGTTTTGAAATCATTAATATAATTTTATGTGAAATATCTACAGGACTTAAAGGCATTAGAGCAAATTCATCAGCACCATATTCTAATATTTTCCTTTTACTTGATTCTTCATCTGCGATAACAAGAACCTTCGTTGTAGGATTTATTCTTTTAATATTCGCAACTAACATGAGGTCATTATCTAATGCTATTTTATTACTTGTTACTACAGAATCTATCTTTCCGTGCATTTCTCTAAATCCTTTTAAACATTCGGTTCCGTCTGTAAATTTGAAAGGATTGAATCCCTTTAACCAGAATATACCAGCCAAAATAGCATTAATATTGTCGTCTTCTTGAACAATAAATATATTGGACTTTTGAATTGACAATGAAAAAATTTAGTACATATACTATTAAACAATTATACAACGATATTATTATATTCTATAATTATCATTTAAAAATATATAGACATTTGATTATTTCAGTTGAAAATAATATGTATTTTTATGATAACAATTTAAAATATAAAACAAGTTTAGATATCAAAATAATTAAAAAAATAATTCTTATTTTATTAATGTATTTAATTAAATGTACTTTAAAGATAACTTATTGAGAATAGGCACTAATATGAAAATTATCAATATATAATTAAAACAACTAATTAGAAATATATAGATATTCTAAGATATTAATTCTTGCACATCTTAAAATAATTGTAGAATATCTTTAAATATGAGGTGTTCTATTCTCGCTCGTTAATCTTATATAATTCTAAAAGATATATCATACGTGCATTTTTGGACAGGCATCTCCTCACCAAGACCTATATTATTTAGTCGAAAAATAACAGTAGTAACAGGGGTTGTTATGATTTTCATTGTAATTATTGACTTGTTGATGACACGCCAAATTTTACCATATACCAACGATATGGAAGTTATCATGTTTATTTTAACTATTACTATTGGGTATGGCATAGGGTCCTGGATCCTTTTAAGATATACTACACAAGTAAGCAAGAAGATTAGAGCCAAATCTCATTTTATTAATATAATGCATTGGACAGTAGTTGTAATTCAATTTAGTTTATTAGGTCTACTTTTGTTTATTCTTTTTAGTAATAAAAGCCATCATTTTTTGTCTCCCACAGTTTTCGCAGTTAGTTCTATAGCATCAAGCATTGTAATAGGTCTCATAGCATTCAAATTCTTTTCATGGTTTAAATTAAGTAATATCAAAAATCTAGTAATCTTATTTTACGGTATCGCAGCATTAACACTTGGTTCCTCAATATTAGAAGATGCTGGTACTAAATTGTTATTGGTAGAAGTGATACAAGAAAAGTCTCCCCCAGGAGCAACAGTTGAATCATCTTTTTTATACAAGCCATCTGAAAAATATGATGGTGAAATAGTATACAAGATAGTAAATTCAGATACTACTACTCTCTATATAATACCAAACTCAAGTCTTATATTATATAATTTACTAAATTCTACTGTCCTTCCAATAGCATTTGGATTTAGATGGATTGCGTCTACTACACTTTTACGTACTCTTTATCAGAGAGTAGGCAAACTCCCCTTTTTGCTTTGGATCATTTTTTCTCTTCCATTAATATTTTATTTGATTGGAAAGGCCCCAGGTTTTTTTTCTGGGGAGGGTTTATCACAAGTAGATGAACAATACCGCTATTTCTTTAGACTTTTATTTAGAATTGGCACTATAGCAGGAAACGTTCTTTTCGGTCTTGCTTTTTTTATGGCTGTAAGAAGTTTGGCCTCATCAAAATTAAAAGATTATCTTATTATTGCCGCAATAGGTGATACAATGGTTGGTATTTCACTTTCTACATCTGCCATTCAACCTACGTATGGAGTAGCGGCTCATTCACTTGTGCTACTGTCATCGTATTTGTTTAGTATTGGTTTATATCTTTCAGCAATATCAATATCACAAGATAACTCTTTAAGAAAATCAATTAAAGGATCGATTAGTGATTTAATAGGTAATATTGGATCGGCACAGATGGAACATGAAATAGAAAGGAAGGTAATGAAGATTATCCAAATAAAACGTAAAGAAATGGAAGAGCAGACTGGTGAATTTTCATATGAAGTCACTGAAAGTGATTTCAGGGATTATATGAAATTAGTAGCTGATCAAAGAAAAGAATTTACTTCGTCATTAGACAAGAAAAAATTAGATAAAGACAATACAAAATTTTCCTTCTAGTTACAACTATTGTACTGATTAGGATTTACATATATAACTAGAAAGGCAAAGTAGTTTTTGTGTAATCACTTATAACATTGTATTTAATTATTTTACATCATAAGAGTCTATAATACATATTGGCATTTTTCTTATTATTGTTGAAGGTAAAGAATTTACAATAGAAATTATATATTAAATATGTAATAGGAAAGAAAAAACAATGGTAGAACATGCATGCATTCAACTCTTGAATCTGTGTTTAGAATATTTTCTAAGAAAACTAATTAATTAAATGAATGAATAGATAGATAATAGTGGTGTATATAGTGTGGGTTTCTGATCTTGTAGGGCAAGCATTATTAAATTATTTGTTATTTTAAAGCCATAACCCACTACTATCGAGAGCAAAATCAATAATAATAGGCTATGGTGTGACTCGATCTTATTATTGGCATATAAGATCATAATGATCGAAATTATACTATTTAATAATTGGAGATAATTTAATTATTTAATTGTCATAGCCTGAACTTGATAGATGATCCAGTTGATGATTCAGAACATGACGATTTGCCTATGACAAGACTTGAAAGAGTATATTGTAATGATCATAGATATGAAACAATATTTATCAGTTTTATAAATTCTCGTTCTATTTTGTGAATATGTTATTTAAAATTAATTTTGTTGTAGTAGCCTTAACATATTATTGGTGCAAACAATCTCGTTGTTAAGTTTGCTATGACAACAAAAATTGGTTACTTGATCTTTGGTGTCTTTGTCGAATGACTAAATTATATATTGTTTAGAATATATATTTATTAATTCTTGAAATTCTCGTTCTATGTTCTGAAATTAATCTATATTTTATAATTACAATAAGTATTTGTTATTAGGATAAAAAATAAAAAAATGATAGGGTTTAAAGTCTATCTCAATGGTGGATTGTCAAGACATATTGCTGTCGCTGCCTTGTTGCATAACTCAGTATTCCTAACACATTTAGCTAACATCTCTTAGTCAATATACATGTGAACTGGAACAAGTACAATGAATCTCTTGTTAAACGGG
>JANWKP010000299.1 GCA_025451315.1 Nitrososphaerales archaeon
CTAATTACTACTCCAATTTCAAGAATCTCAAATATACAATAACAAGATATTATAGAACCAAAAGATTCCGACTAGATATAACAAAATATCTCTTAAGGTCTACGAACTAATGTTATTGAGTATACATGAACGGTTCCACTCCCGACGGGCCAGTACTTTTCTCGAGTTCACTATATTTGATAGTAATAATGAATTAAGTAATCACTTGCATGATTCAATGGTTGAAAGCAGAGATTCGCTATTTCGCTAGAATATTTGATTCTCTCAGGATAGTTTCGAATGCGACCAAATAGAGAGAGAAATGACTAAACTTGAATATAGAAATACAAGAATATCTATAATTCTAAGGCTTATAGAGAAGTCAAGCAGAAATTGATTACTGAAAAAAATAAAATTATTCTATAAACAAATACTTTATCTCTCTGATACATAATATATTGTTTCTAATGACAGAAAAATATGGTTTACCGTTTGAAATAGTTGAATCCAAAGACACAATAGATAAAGATAAAAATAAAATTAAAGCAGGATTAAAAAAAATAGAAATATTTGCTAGTCCTGAACAAGTTAATGAAATAATCTCAGTAATTGAGGATTTAAAATT
This sequence comes from Nitrososphaerales archaeon, assembly GCA_025451315.1. Lineage (GTDB taxonomy): Archaea > Thermoproteota > Nitrososphaeria > Nitrososphaerales > Nitrososphaeraceae > TH1177. The sequence goes on from JANWKP010000299.1 coordinate 605, forward strand.
AGAGGCAACATTGTATGACTCTCATGGTTATGGACAGTCTAAGCAGAAGATAAGGTCTGGAAAAGCTGGAGGATATACTGCTACAATATCTTCGAGTCGTAAAACTATAGTAACTATAGCAGAATCTGATCTTCTAGAAGAGTTAGTCAAAAAACTCAAACACATAAATGATAAGAGTGAAAAAAAAATTGGTGTAATTTCTATTCAACCAGTCGATACGTTAGTGCATCTTTAAGACGTATATCAAGTAATTTTTGAATCAATTATCACTAATTTTTTGCTAGACCTAGCTATATATTAAGAGATTCCAGAAGGTCGAGAGATGAGGTAAAACACAAATTCAATAATTTTGAAGTGTAGAGAATTAAATTTATCTTAGGTAGTTAATTTAACATTCTCTAAATGATTTTTTAATAAAATAGAGTTATTACTTAATATCACTACAGATGTCGTCATCGGTTATAAATAATAATGATAATATAAAACATAATCGAATCTTAAGGATAAGTAGAAAATACAAGATTTATTTTGATAATATTAATATTTTTAAAATGTTATAAAAATAAGTCATAAATAATTAATAGCAGTAGATGATGATGATTCAGAAAAGAAGAACGGAAAGAAGTAGCAGCAGCCTTTAGTGCTAATACAGTTACCACACTAGATAATGTCAAATCTGAAACAGTTACCGCAATCGTAGGCGCAATTTGTTTTGATAATTCACTATAATTCTCAACCTCATTATTTTATTTTATTTTTGTTATTGCTATGCATATATGATTATTATTATGGTAATACCACCAATTTTCCTGTCATAGTTGGTTGATGATATATACAGTAATAGGTGAATATTCCTTCATTATTTGCAACAAAATTAATTGTACTATTTTCTCCTCCCTTTATATCTGAATTGATATTATATGGAGAGTCTAAAGTAAAGGTATGTGGTTCCAGTGCTTCAGTGTTATAGAATTTAATGGTTAGGTTGTCTCCTTTCTTGGCAATAATTGTTTGTACTGTAAATGTATCGGAGGAGAGGTTTGCAATATGTCCTTCAACTCCTTCTATCTCTGCTGGAAATATGTAATATGGGATTTTTGATCCTATCATCGTTGTCGTATTTGTAGGTATATTTGCCGTTATATTTGTAGTAGTTATCGTTGTAGTAGTTGTATTCTGTGCAAATATTGGTGATGATTTACCAAAAAGAAAAGAAGTAACAAAGATAGCCAATAATAGTAGTATTGCTATACTTATTGTTGTACAAGAAAGCAAATTTATTACTTTCATGCTAATTGTATAAAGATTATAGAACTATTTTAACTTTTATATAATCTTTCTTTTAATAATGTAATAAATATGTATATGAGAAGGAAAGACAAATTTTTTGTCTTTTGTCTTTTGTCTTTTGTCTTTTGTCTTTTGTCTTTTGTTTGAACTATTAATTAATTAATGAAGAGCTAGAAGACTAAAACATACTTATGGAGTTAACATATTGTTTAGGTTCTTTAAATCAGAAGCAGAAGATAGATTATTCTCAGTAGTAGGCTTTTCAATTAAGATTAGACTTTCACTAATAGTTTTATCTTTTATTATTTTATCAACTAAATCATAGCTCTCATTAGTAATACTTTCTCCAATTATCATTGCTAGTCCAATTTTGTTTCCTTGCTTTCTATATTTTTGTAGTGATTCTATAACAGTTTGAGTAAGATTTTTATCAATAGTACTCTCTATGATTTTAATTAATATACTTCCATAATCTTGAATAGTATTTCTTAAAGAATCAGAATTTATATTTGATTTAATTGTTGATTTATCAATAAGAATATCAAAGATGACATCATTAACATTAATGTTATAAAATTCAGTACCATCTGCCGCTGATGATTTTGTTCTAAGATAATATTGTAATGGAGAGGCAATCTCCTCAATAGTTTCTGATATTGCATTCAAAATTTCTTCTTTACTCTTATTGTTGATTGTTAATAGGATATCAGTTCTAATTGCATTCTTTTCAAATAGATTTGACCATTTATCCAATATTTTTTGAGATCTCATTAAAGGACGTACTGTGAAAATAAGAATTATAATAAGTAGAATAAAAGATACCGAAATTATCATTGCATCAATTGTTTTATCAGTTAAGACATTAGTAAAAAATCCTAATTCTTTAACTAAATCAAAAATTGTAATAGCTATAATTAGAGTGAGAATTATTACAACAAATGGCATATATTTTGTAAATGATTTAATTAATTGTGATGCCTCAGAGCTATATTGTGTTAGTAAGATAGGAGAATCAGCAGTAGCAGTATCATCTATAATAGTATTATCAATGTCACTTTTTTTAGCTCCTCCATTTGTCATTGTATTCTTTAATATTATTCGTTACTAAAATATATAAACAATGATATAACTATCTTATGGATAAGTTTTTTTTTAAAATAAATAGGAATTAGCTGATTATCTTCTTTAACATAAAATATTCGTAATATGAGTGAATAATATAAAAAAAGATAAAATATTAGTTTTGAACAACTAGTGAGTATATATAGATGGCTTTGAGTTGTTTTTATCAAGTTTATTAGTCTGTTATTACTTTGTAAATAATATTGCATTAAAGCCCTGCAAAAGATCCTCCTAACGATTTGAGAGTACAACATGTACTATTATGAATATCGAACCTGATCTAATCTTTCGATTATTGTTGAGCCAACCTTTTTTGGAAGAAGGTAAAAGGAGTATTATAGTTGTCCATGTTTTCTCTTTATTTCTAAAATTTTTGTAGAATAATCTTTTCTGTAACAGATTTAATAACCACAAATTGCTGTCAATGGTAATAATGTATATATTGTATGGAGTGATGATATTTCATAAGCTTTAAAAAATTCAAAGGTACAAGACAAGCAATACACCAATGCAATAGTAATAATCGGTATAATAAAAAACTTTAATCTACAACTTATATCTGTTTACAGAATTGTTTAATAGTCATAGTTATAAGATATTTTTAAAATATGACAGAGATTAAACGTTTTACTCTGATTGTTGCTGCTATTTTAGCTGTACTTATTTATGTTGCCTCTACTACCCTTAGTACTGAATCAATGGCAACAACTGCAATTACAACGAATAATTCACTATCTGAAACAAACAATACTAATTTAACCTCTACAAATTATTGCTTTACGATTTCTATACTCCCTGGAGGAATAGAATTAATGAAAAAATGGAATGAAGAAAATATTGTGAACAATAAAGAACACGATACCGTGTTTATGACAACTGGAATAACACATGAGCAGGTTTGGATTCAACATTTGCCACAACAAAACCAAGATTTTGCAGTTGTTTGTTATGAAACCAGTGACCCAGAACAGTCATTCAAAGTATTAGCTACATCCGATGAACCATGGGCAGCAAAATTTCGAGAACATTTGAAGAATGCGCATGGATTAGATATTGCTCAAACATCTATAAAGCTTAACGAATTACTAATCAATTGGAAGAAATAATACTAAATCTTTTTTATTTATTTTCTTTAATTGAATGATTTAACAAAATATTTTTGGAAAAAAATTCTAATACCTTATAAATTTATTATTTGTCTAACCAAAAACGTGTAATATAAAGTTTCAAAACTATACTGAACCCATGCATCAGCAAGGTTCAAATCCCTCGAGCCCGATAAATATGTATTAATATAGTAGAAACAATATAGATAATCAATAGAAGTAACACCTTGCATAAACTAAATTAACCTATATTGTGAATTGAAGTGGAACAGTGAAGTTAAACAAGGAAAACCTAAAGCTCATGATAAAATATTACCAATAGTAATATTTTTTAAAATCTTGAATAGGATTTCTTTAATTCTAGTGATATGTTTTCAGTTAAATAGTTGTTGTATCAATATCGTTGGTTGGTATCATCTTTTGAATAATATATGGGGATAATAAAAAATAAGGTTAATAGTCAGTAGACGTTACCCCAATGCAGATAACAAAATGTATTACCCACCAAAAATTAATGGAAATAAAACTTCAATTTTCATCATAATCATCTCCATGTTTATAATGATTATCCCTACTACTGCTATTGTGTTGACTACTACTACTACCAATCCTGTTTATGGTCAGCAAGATAAAACAAGTTTCAATGCAACAGATTCATCAAACATACAAAGTATTCCAGCAAAAAAAGTTCACGTAGGGGATATTGAAATTGCATACAAGATGTTAGGAAAAGGTGACCCTATTTTACTTTACAATGGCGCTTCTGATGGCATGGATGCTTGGGACCCATCCCTTCTAAGAATTCTTTCTTCAAATCACACAGTAATTGTGTTTGATAGTCGTGGACTTGGAAATACAACAATGGGTTCCAAACCATACAATTATCAGCAACTAGCAAACGATGCAGCTGGTCTGCTTGATGCTCTGAAAATATCAAAAGCAGATGTTATGGGATATTCTCTTGGATCATATATAGCCCAACAGATTGCAATCATGTATCCGGATAAGGTTAACACTCTTATACTTGTTGGTTCATCATGTGGTGGAAAAGATCATACACCTAAACCAGCTGAGTTTCTAAAATTGCAATCCGAAATTGTGAACAAATCTCTAAATAATGTTTCTATTTCCCAAGAGGAAATGAAAGAGCTTGTAGCTGCTTCAGTAGGATCTGGATGGATTAAACTGCATCCTGAAGTACTTGAGAACATTCCAACTATGCAGCAAGCGAAGCCAGGGCTTTCCCCCGAAGCAATGAATAATCAGAATAACGTAGGCAAGCATTGGGAGGACAATCCAAACTGGAGTGGTGCTTGTGATGAGCTTGCGAAATTAGACAAACCTACTTTGGTCATAACTGGAACCGATGATAATCGTTACCAGCCGTATGTTAATTCATTAAAGATCGTAGAAAAGATTCCAGAAGCTTGGCTTGTACAGATCAAAAATGCGGGTCATGCAGTACCGGATCAATATCCGGAAGAGAACGGTAAAATAATGAATACATTTCTATCGACTACAGCGCAATCCAACTAATAATATATTTACTAATGATCTGTAGTAGTATGACGAGTTATTAGTCGTATTCTTGGAGTCACTAAGTAAATTAGATTCAATCATAAAAAAACCCCAAAGGATCCTTTACGGGTTCTAATCTCATTTTATGTTTATTGTCTCATTTTGGGGCAAAAATATTGTGTCAATAACAATTCACAAACCTCTGAGCCCATTACATTTAAACATTATGGTAACTTGATAATAGAGAAATAAATTCCATCAAATAATAAACCAAACACTAATACTTTTTTTGACATAAATTATAATATGGATAATGATTTGAGTTTCAGAGTTTGTACTTATTTTGTTATAGAATACTCCTTCATAATATAAATGTGCCAAAAATATTGTCTCAAAAACAATTCACATAGAGTCTTGATTTGATAACCATGAGTTTATTTTGGTCTACTCATTATACTGCATTACTTTCTATTATTAAAATAGATAAGATGAGGAGATATTTTGTGTTGTACTAGATATTTCAAATTTAGAATCTTAACTGTTTCAAATATCGGAAAAATATGTGAAATACAACACAATCTTGTAGATATAGTTAAACAGATACTGCTATCTTTTAAGAATTATTATATATATATTGATTTATTTATTTTGATTAGTTTGGTTTTTGATTTGAATTGAATAGGATTAAATAAAATTCTCGATATTTTTATATGAGTATAAAATTGTCCTCTCCAAATTATGATGATATTGTTAATAAAGAAAAAATCAAAACTTTAAAAATTAATATCGACGAAGTTAAAAAAATCGCTAATAAAAATAATATTATACATAAAAAAATCCAACTTTGGACAAATGATAAGGGGAATGAGTATGCCATATGTTTACTATTTGATTCAGATTTAAAAATAGATAATGCACAGTTTATCGCCTCAACAAATCACAACGAGAACTATATACATCCAATTGCAGAAACAGATAATATCCAAGACCTGCAACATGGATGGGATTATACATTGAGAGAATTGATAGAAAATTATAAAAAAAATTGCTATCAAAAAATTAGCGGAGAAGGTGGTGTTCAATCCATCAAATTAATTCCTTTTTATAAATGTACATACTGTGATAAAGAACTATCTAGTCAAGAAGAAAAAAAGAAACATGAATTTGTATGGCATATCTAAAAAATAAAGTTTTAATATTAAAGAAAATGTTTCTAAATATTGATGCAAAATGTCCCTCAATCAGATAGCCTATTATTATCTGTTCATGTAAAACAAGTAGGGTATATTGTCAAAATTATAGAGGGTATTTTTAAATAATATTGAAAA
>JANWKP010000300.1 GCA_025451315.1 Nitrososphaerales archaeon
ATAACGAGCAAGCTTAAAAATGATTTAAACTATAGAGACGAATTGTGATAGAGATGAATGCCTAGTGAAATTTAAATTAATATATTAATTAAAATAAAATAGTTATAAATCATGTAGATGAATGCCAAAAGGTTAGTTATTTAGCCTTCTATATTAGAACATAATTAAAACCTTTAAAATTAAAAGTTAATATATGTAGTTTATGTTAAAATTGTAATGGATAACAAGCCTCTTTTTGTATTATATAGTATAGTAGCAATTACCATAGCCTTAAGTTTTTCTTCAATAGACGCACAAACTAACGAAACCAGCACAAATGGAAATATAACTAGTTCAACAGAATCTATGGGTGAGACTATGGCTAATCAATCCTCAGCTGTTGTAGATAACGCAACTAAATCTATGGGTGAGACTATGGCTAATCAATCCTCAGCTGTTGTAGGAAATGTAAGTGAGTCTATAGTAACTCGTACAGCAAATGCTGCAAGTAGTGAAACGGAGTCTATAGTAAATAGTACAGCAAATGCTGTAGGTAATATGACTCAAGGTTTATCTACAAATTCAACGACATAATCTAAGATTTTTAAAATATCTATTTTATATTTTTTATTAATCATACAAATAATTTTTTTACATAATATGAAAGAAAAAATGATAGCATATATTTGTAAACATATTTGAAAGTAGTTAACATTTAAATTTTTATACAACTTAAATTAAGTATGAATAGTATTATTTTATTATTTCTATCACCTACTTTTTTATTGTGAATTATATTGAAAGTTTATCTATCTTACCAAATATTGATAATTGATTTGAGGAAATAAAAACCTAATTTTATCTATATAATTTATAGAATATATTGACTAACTAAAATACACATTTGTATTAATATAAGAAATATAATTTAGGTATCTTTAGGAATTAAACAAGATACTTTTATTCTAATTTTCTAATTAATCTATAATTAAATTTGTATGTATATACATTAGCCAATCGTAACAGATTTTTTTTATATGTTGGAGATTTTGATGGCGATGGTTTTGATGAAATTTACATAAGAAGCCCGAGTTGGGTAGGAATATTAAAATGGCAAGTAGATAAATTCAATTTGATATGGATTAGGCAATTAAATATAGAACATATTAATAGCAATTCTGCAGACCGGATTGATTTAACATCGAATGATCAATCTTATGTAGGTAACTTCTTGCCGGATAGAAAATGTATACTTCACAGAAATGAGAACATAGTTGCAATTATAAGTTGGCAAGAAAGTAAAAACCAAATGCGTATAAGGCAATATATGAGATCATGGTTAGATGATAAATGGAATCTCGGTGCCAATGACAAATTCGTATTAGGAGATTTCCATCGTTTAGGCCCAGATATAGGAGATCCATCAAGAGACTATATATTTGACAATCTGACAGATGTCTTTATACATAACAGTTGGGGTACTGGCATGTTTGGTGTAAATATAGGCAATTTCAATTCTCCTGGACCTTATGATATTGATCAAATAGGTTTAATTTGGATGAATCTCTCGGAAATTATGTTTGATACATAATTATTATTTTAAGAATTTTAAAATATGTATTTAAAAATTCTAAGCAAGAATGATTGTTAATCCTCTAATTAGATATTAATCCTACACCCTAATCCTACACCCAAAATGATTTGTAAATTGAGTGGAATGCAGTTCTATTAACTAAGAGATAATTCGGAAAATTCACATAATCATTATAAATATCTTTATCATAGACAAAATTCATAGCTCTCAGTAATACTTAAATTTTTAGGTTTTTGTATTTTGCCTAAAAACCAATATTTAATACGTTAACTTCATTTTTTTTATGTTTCTTTTATCTAGTTATTCTTCTTATAATTAATTATCATCTAAAAATAAATATTTTTAAAATAAAATTCTAATATATTAAATTTCCTATTTGTCTATCAAATATATACATAGATATAAAAGTTCAAAAAGCATACTGAACTTATTTATTAGTAAAGTTCAATCCATCAAGGATATAGCACTTGGAAATGAGAAATTAATAGAAGAAATAAGTCAAATTGAGAATGTAACTAAAGTGACATCAAAAGAAATTCAAAAACCCAACCTTTGTTTCCTTTTTAGCAAATCTTGCTTTTTTTGTTTTGAATTGATCCTTACTACGTAAATTCCATGATTTAACTACCGATAGAGAATCATTATCTCCCAAGTTCTTTTCTTTGTTCTACATCTCGATCATACTGCAAATCATACTGCATCAACCACTTAAAATTTAAAAAGGGGTAAGAAATGAATTTAAACACTACGCCATGATAGCATTTGATTAAATTTTTCCCTATTAATTCTAGTTGAACTATTAGGACATCCACCGTAAGCATGGACACCTATGGCCAAACGTTGATTATTTTGATTTCTCCATATTGGACTTCCACTTTGTCCTCCTTTACTATCTAACATATAGTATACTTTGTTTTGTTTAATTTGTGTAATTCTTCCTCCATTATACCATTGAGTGCCAAAGGGTTTATCTCCTGGATAACCTGAATTGTTTACCAATAAATCTTGTAATTGTGCATCTGAAAGATTAGTAAATCCAAAATAACCCAAGGTGTTCCCAAAGTGATTATTTGGTAGAATAATTGCGCCATAATCGTATTCTTCATTTTCTTCATTTACCCATTTATCTATAGTTCTCAAATCCTTTGAAACTTGTGAACCATATGGCTTAGCTTGTCCTCTCAGCATACCTGGAATTACCTCAATACTTTGAGCCCATCCACCTCCTCTTCTTGAATCATATATACAATGCCCTGCGGTCATAACTGTTCTTGGTCCAATTAGCCATCCTGTTCCTATAAAATTACCATTTGGAAACTTCATTAGCAATTGACATATCCATCTCCATGGTGCGACATTTGTGTTTAATATTTCTGCTCTATCATCATTACCACAAACATCTTTAGGTAGCCACTCTGGCGTCCATTCTTTATATTGAGGAATATCTTTTGTTAATTCAATCTTTTTGCCTTCCATTAATGCATGGGAAGGATCAAATTGAACTACTTTTTCTAACTCGCCTTGTTGTAATGTTCCTTCAAAGCTTTCGGCTTTCAGATTATAATCAATATTGCTGTCTGAAGATTCAGATTCAGGAGATCTCTTGTTGTTAGTGATTTCTTTTCCTACATTTTCGGATTCTGAAGTGGTTGTGCGATCATTATTACTTACTTCTTTCATATTAATCCTGCCGTAGTCAATAATTTAAAAAGTTTATTGTCTAAAGTCAAGTCTAAAGAACTTTAAGTAATTTGTCTATGGAATATGATCTCTTAACTTTAGATTAATTCATTTTAATTCACAAATGGAACTTTTTCTAATTCCTGCACAAGGACTTACACTTAAGAATGCCAAAACATCAACTGCAATTTCTTTCATATTTGTTCTTCAATATTTTATTTTTCAATTTAAAAGAATCCGAAAAATTATGGATGGTCAATAATAACATCTTATTTGCAGAATGCTATAAAATTAACAAGGAGCTTTGATAGCAAAAAATTAACTCAGCATTATCAAATGCTGTACTAGTATAAGTTACTTTTAATCATTTTTTTAAGGCAATTACTCTTTGTAATCGAGAACCATCTTTAAGATTCAATTCCATTTCTACTTTTGATTCATCCCATCCAATCGCTTTAATTAAGAATTTGTTGTCTTCTCTTGCATAGATAATTTGTTCTTTATCTTGAAATGATGGATCAAATTTGTAGATTACAGATTCTATAGCAGTATCATCAGAAACATTTGAGGATTGTTCAATAGATATGTTCCAAACATACCATTCAAGATCATTTTTTGCAGATATTTCAATCTTTTTTTCGACAACTACATTGATCTTTATTTTATCATAATATTCATCAATATATTTTATTTGACTAGATTGAAGCTCATTTAGAAAGGATTGGATATCTTGAATTAGTGATATCTTTGTTTTGTTTGATTTTGGTCCGGGAATAGAAAGTATTTTTCCAAGAAAATCTTTATCTTTTCCAAGAAGATCTTTATCTTCATGATTATCTATATGCTCAGCAATATGTTTTTTTAAGGATTCAAAATTCCAATCTACTAAATTTGAATCTTTCAGATTACACAACCTTAACAATTCTGCAATTTGTTTTTGAACACTTGTATTGTTTCCATTTCCATTTTTATTTAAATAATTTGAACATATAAGCAAAATTCTTGTTATTATTTTGGAGGATCTATTTTCAATATTATCTGTTTTTTCGATGATTTTTTTTAATAATTCTTCGGCCTCTTCGTAAGATTTAAGGAGAATTAAATTTTGCGATTTATTCAATTTTATTATTAATGAATTTGGGTTTAAATCTTCGCATTCATCAAAATAATCTTTCGCATCTTTATAATTTTGAAAGCCTTCGCTTAAAATACATCCCTTAATAAGTAATGCTCTCCAATCATCCTTTCCGCTAACTTTTAAAGTCTCCTGAATATATTTATCTGCTGAATTATAATCCTGAATTTTATAATATAATAAACCCAATGATGTTAGGGATTCAAAATGATTTGGTTCTAGACGTATAACTTCTTCAAAGCATTTTATTGACTCTCTAAACTTTTGTGGTGATTCTTTACATTCTATTTGTTGATGAGTTAAACCTAAATTGAAGAGAGCATTGGTATTAAATTTGTCTCGTATTAAAATTTTTTCAAAATTTTCTTTTGCTGTAGCATATTCTTCTAAATATAGATTTGCCACACCAATTTTATTTAATATTCTGATATTGTCTTCATCTTCAATATTGGAAAATTGCTTTACTTTTTCATACATTCCTTCGTCTAAGTAGAAGTTAATTTTAATTATCTTAGCTCTGTCTTGTTTTTTTTCTAATCTATTTAGTCTAAATTCGTAAAAGTCACATAATTCTGCGATTTCAGGAAATAGATAAGGATAATTTCTCGAGTAATCCTTGATTGAATTCTTGACTAACACGAGTGGATTCTTAATGTTTCTATAAAAAGAAGAAATTTCATTATAGTTTATGTTATCATTCCCATTTTTGTAATAAATTTTTAAACTTTCAGTTATCTTGTTTATTAATTGATTTAAAATAATAAAGAGTTTTTGTGATGTATCCAGATTTTCATTTTCTGTTAATTTTTTTTCTAGAATGTTGATCTCCTTTGACAATTGTTTGGGGAGTTTAGATATTTTAGGACTATTTTCTGTAAATGGATTTTTGTTTTTCATTTCGAGTTTCTTTCTAATAATAATCCTGAACAATATGTTCAATTTTTCTTCAATAATAAAAATAATCTCTAAACACTGCTTGAGGTTTATTATACGGCTCCCATTATCTATTTGTGGTTGAACTTCTTGTAGTTCATTTCTTAAGTCTGAAATGTAATCATCGATCTTTAAATCATCATTTAAATTTATTTCATCGATTTTAAGGTCAATTTCTTGTTTTAATAATTGAATTAGGTCAATGTAATCAATTTCCAGATGATAAATGAAATTATAAAAGTTATTAAGTAGATAGTGATTATAAATTTCATCAAGTGGTATGAAAAATTGAACCACTTTTTCTCGTAACAGATTTAGTGACTTTAGTAGTGAATACATTATATCTACAATTTCTGTAAAAAATTCAAAACTCGGGTATTCTGGAAGTAATGGTTCGACATTTTGAATAGAATCTACCTTTATTTCAAAATACATTTTTTTAAAACTCATTATAATATCCTGATAAATTTCGGATTTATCTTTGATAATTTTTATTTTTTCAAAGTGTGATAAATCATTATTTTTTAACTCTCTGATTAGTTCTATAATTTCCATATTTTTAGTTCTTTGAATTTTACGTTGTTTGGGATTAATGCCATATTCTATTGCATATGCCAGTAAGCTAAACAAAATAATTGAGATATTCTTCAATTCTTCAGTGAATTTAATCGAGTCGTTTAAAATCACTAGATTTTCATCATATGTTCGAATAATTTTTTCAATTTTATTCATCAGATCATTTGGAATTTTTCTATTTTGTATTAATTTGATTTTTAATTCGAGTATAGTTTTTCCGATTGGAGAAAGGTATTCTTTAGATTGCTCATATTTTTTATATTCCTCCTCTGGATAAAATATCGGTAAAAATTCTTTTTTATCTCCCCAATTGAATTGATATGTTGTCATAGCATTAAGAAAAGCTTTTGGTATATCTCTTTCTATCATAAATTGTGCATAAAAAAGAGAAGCAAAAGATTTCGCTTCCAATTCGCTAATTTCTTTTTGAATACCTATGATTGATTTTATATTAGGTAATTTTCTAAGTACTTCAATTTGTGTGCTTGAATGGCATGAATTTAAAAAGAGTAACTTTATATTTTGATCTGCAAACATGCTCTCTAGCTGTTCTGGAGAAATGGGAGTACCATCATCAAAAACTATACCTGTTTTTTCTCCATGACCAGTAAAATGAAGTATATCTGGTTTAAATTTAAGAATGAAAGTAAAATTTTCCCTAGTAATATGCTGATATTGTTTGGTTATAAATTCGTTAGAATTTGATACATCATAACCATGAAAAATTCCTGTATCAATTTCGTTAATTTCGTCACTCGCTTCTTGTAAATATGGACTTCCTTTAGGCATTGCAGAAACAAACATTATTTTCATGATGATCACTCTGATAATTCTGTCATACTTATATTGTATAGGATATGAGAAGATCGTTTACCAAAAGATATACTTTTTCATTAATAAAGATCATAGATCCATCCCATTATATTAAAAAAATAAATAGGCTATTTGATGGTGAATGGTTTGCTTTTCTCAAAACCCGGATTAGATCTTCCATCCTTGAAGTATTTGGGATGTTGGTCTGTGGCCATCATTCTACTTAGAATCAGTTTATGAAGCTTTATATAACTTCCCTTAAACAGACCATTATTATAAACTCTTTTTAGATTGTTTGTAAAGAATCCATTATAGGCTCCATCTTGAGATAATTCGTCGTCTTCACAACCCGATATCAGAATTACGGATGCACTGACTTCTTTTTCCTTCTTGTTTATATCTCTTAAAATCTTATCATACATATCTCTATTTTGGTTATATGTACGACCTAATACTGCATCAGGAGCAAAGCGATATTGCTTGCCACGTATATCAATATTGCTATTAAATGTATCTATGTCTAGTGTTCGTTGTAACTTTGCAGCTTTCACGACAGTTCCACTGTGACAACTATCTGAAAGAGTAAAAATCTTTACGCCTTCTTTAAACTCACGAAGACAAACATTTAATTCATCGTCCACAAACTGTCGATCATACAAACACCAAGTTTCGTCCTGAAAATCATCTTCATCATTATTCTCATCTGGAAGAGTTCCTCCATGACCTGAATAAGTAAGCAAAAGATAGTCTCCAGACTTTAAGTTTTGTGCTGCACTAGTGAGATTTTTCTTTAAGTTTTCTACAGTAGCATCTTTAGTTAGTAATTTTGTTACTTCGAAACCATTATCTTTAGCAATATCTGCCATATCATGTGCATCATATTCACAACCACCTAGTCGACCGTCCCAACCACCGTAATGTTTAGGATCCACACTATTCAAACCTATATTTAATGATAAACCTTTTACCATAAATTCAGTTTGTTAATCGATGATTTAAAAAGTTTATTGTCTAAGATTATGTCTAAATACAGATGATCGATACTTTAAAATAATTATAAAAAATAACTTTGATCGAATTTGGACGATATAGATAACCTATCAGATAAAACGAAAGCATTACCTCCTAGACCACCGGATTTGGGCAAAAAACTAGTAGAAGCCTTAGATGCCCAATTTACTAAAGTATTTGATGCTGCATTGGGAACATACTATATAAATAAACAGATTAACAAAATAATAGTTATCATTGGTATTGTATTGATAGGATACGCTTTGATTTATCATACATATTCATCATTTGTTTTAAATCAGTCAGACAATGTTACGAACCAACCTGAGAATAATTTAGAAGGAATTAGCTCTGTTGTAACACAAGAGCCAGCAATATCTAGTAACAATACGCAACAAACTAAAAGTCAAGGAGATAGCTATGAATCTGGTGAGATTATTGGTGGTTTCGATAGTAATACGGAGGGACAAACCGTTACTGAGAACAGTGAGCAATTATTAAATAAAAATAAACCAAAT
>JANWKP010000301.1 GCA_025451315.1 Nitrososphaerales archaeon
ATTGATACGATTCATAATCCACTATAATGTTAAATGTTATAAATGTAGATTCTAATGACTAACTGATTGCTCTCAGATCTGTATCTATTTCCACCGAACCCTTATACCATGCGGGACTTAATCCCACCGAACCCGCTACTACTTTTAGTAACTATATGTAGCATAACCAGATCAGTTTGTCTATTAAATTAATATTTTTGAAAAGGAAAATTGAGTTAAAACCAACGATCCAAAAGTATTCAGAAGAACTTACAGAATAACTTCTAGTTTTAAAAGGAGATATAATCACAGAAGAGGGAATAATATTTTTTTTCTATGGGATCAATTTCCTTGTTTTCTGCATCGTTGGTGTGATCGTGACTACATGTTCTTGCTTTGAAATTTAAAATTCATTGATCTAATGAACTGTCTTTAACTCATATTTTTCAGATTCAGATATCGCATTATAAACCTGAGCATACATATATTCAACTTCTATCAGTTCTATTTCTATTCTTGATAGTTTACTTCTTAACTTACCATCGTCTATATACTTCTTTTATTAATGAATAGTTCCATGTTCCATAATAATTGCTCGATATTTCACTAATGATAGTAATCGTCATCCCCTTTTCAATTTTAAAAATAATTACCTGCATATGCAACGAGATACCACCGAATTGTCAGATTAGATCTAAACAATTGCAATTATTTCTTTTGAATGAATATCTTTCGAGAATGGGATGTTGATCTTAATATCCAGCACCCAAATATACTCCGAGTATTTTGCCAAATAACTCTTATTTTTAACATCGGGGATTTTTAAAGAAAAAGGGACGACAATGTTGTCCATGGGGACATATTTCTTACGTTTGTCATTGTCGAGGTAAATTCCAGTAAATGTTTTTCCTGAAGAATTCGATAAATTTGACTCTTTGGGAATGAGTTCTAATTCATACGCTTCAGTTTCCGAAATAGTGTTATAAATATGAGCAGATGCATATTCAATTCCAGTTAGAGTAACTTCTAACTCCGAAGGTTTATCCATTACCAATTCCTTTTTTATGATTACATTTCCGTTTTTTTCTTTACCTTGAAAAAACTTGTTCCATCTGTGTGTATCGATTTTTGCGCTGTTTTCATTAATATTCGTGTTTCCCTCATTTGCCAATTCTATCAGTATTCGAGTATCTTGATTTGAATACTTTTTTCTATACCAATGATAATTGAAATTATATTTCCTAAAATCATGGGAGTCTACTACTATTTGATTTTTCTTATTACTAGATTTATCGGTTATCGAACTGTCAAGTTTGTCATCTGTGATCGAGTCTTTATGATTTGCTCTATCATCAAAATCAGTTTTTTCTCCAACTACATCACTCTCTTTAGGTCTCACTTGGTGATTCGTATTTTTAACGTGGAAATCTTTCGTCTTATTTTTATCGATCCAATTTTCGCGATCCAAGGTAGCCTTCATATGATATGTAATGTTTACACCTTTTCCATAGTAGGACGGAAGCGCGTCAATTGGAATAGTAAAATTAAAAGGTACTTCTAGAACTCCCTTCCCTATCGCGCTTCTGGATTCATCATTGCTACTAATATTATCCCTATTAGAAAGGATATCTGTTAGATCTTTAAAGAAGATATCAGTTTCTGTGCAAGTACTTGATGTGTTTGATGAGGATGACGATGCAACTTGAATTGATGTTTTTTCAACTCCTTCAGCAACGAACCTTATTTTTCTATTATTAACATCTTTATGAATAATGATCTTAAGGATACCTTTGACTTTCTCGCCGGCATTGTATACCTGTTTGTCAAGGGACATATCAAAGTCTAGATCTTTGGTTTTTAAGATCTTGTCAAAAATCATGTCTCTTATTCAGGAAGTAAGTATATAAATAATTTAATGTTCTTGTTAGTTTAAACAAGCTTAATAATGGAAATGAGATAACATTTCTGTAAGAATTGGACCGAACACAGGAAGAGATGCAGCGAATTGTGGTAGAATTGGGCTTTGGTCATAAAGCAATATATTCGACTGATAGATATCGTTCCAAACTAACCTGTGAGAACATCCAATACGGCAGATTGGGATGCTCTCAAGTGACTTCATGATTCTGTTGTTGAAGAAGGGTGCACATATTCTAATTAGTATTTTACCTCATAGATATCCTCAGTCTCCTATGGAGGATATTGGACCATTGACTGCAAATCTTTTCGGCAGAGTGTAACGGTATGGATATCTATTGATGAATACTGCAATATCTTATCCATATGTCAAAATCAGGATTAAATAAGATTGGTGCAATCACGATCGTACGAGTTCCTTATTCTCTATGTCAAAATCAGGTATTGCATTGTGCGGGTCACTATTTTTTGGAAAATGAAAATTCTAAATATTGAGATATGCATATTGTTTAGTTTTCAAATTAGTATTTCTGCCAATTCTATCGAGAAAAACTAGCCGAAAGACATGCCGTTATCATTATGCTTTCTACCCAGGAAGATGATGTTATTTTAATACTGAGTGATAAAAATGGATCAAATTTGTTACACATACCACCGAACCCACATTGATATACAATGATAGACCAAATTTGTCTTGCAACTAAATGTAAATATAACATTATGTTTTAGGATGAGGAATCGATGCTTGGAGCAAAGACCAAGATTCTATATCCCTCACCAAACTCTTCGACCGTCGAATATATGTGTCCTGCGGGGTCAACATCTATGTCTTTTATATCAACACCACCATGATGCATAAACCTACCATCGAGGGAACTTTGAGATATCCATTTTGTAATAAAGGTTCCATTGCTGTCAAACTTTTGAATTCGGTAATTTCCATTGTCAGCTACATACACATTACCATTAGAATCAGTTGCAATTCCTTGTGGATCATAAAATTCTCCGTCCCCTGCACCAGTTGATCCAAATTCCAAAATGAGGGTTCCATTGCTGTCAAACTTTTGAATATTCCCTATTCCTGTTACATATGCATTGCCAAAAGGATCAATAGCTATATCTTTTTTTACACCGCTAAATAATCCAAAATATGGCCCTGTTCCTTCAGCTGATCCCCATTTTGTAATAAAGGTTCCATTGCTGTCAAACTTTTGAATTCGGTCATTACCATCATCAGCTACATATACGTTATTAGAATCATCTGTAGTTATACCGGTGGGATAATTGAATTGTCCATAATCCGTACCGTTAGATCCCCATTTTGTAATAAAGGTTCCATTGCTGTCAAACTTTTGAATTCGATTATTCCACGAATCAACTACATACACATTACCACTAGAATCAGTTGCGATTCCTTGGGGAAAACTAAATTCTCCGTCCCCTACACCAGTTGATCCCCATTTTGTAATAAAGGTTCCATTGCTGTCAAACTTTTGAATTCGGTCATCACCAGATACGTAAACTTTATCTAACCCAACTGTAATATCCTCTGCGGTTCCAAATTCTCCGTCTCCTGTCCCATGAAGTCCCCATTCTCTAACAAGATGATACGATTGATTTTTATCAATATCCCTACCGTTAATTGCTGAAGATAATGAATTCATGCTTTCATTATAAGAGGTGTTAAAAGATATTGCGGATTTTTGATTTTCATCAATATTATTTGAAGAATCGCTTCCGCCATTCATCAAAAGACCAAGTAGGGAACCCACTTTCTTGATAATGTTTGCAAGGGTTTGATCTGGACTTGAGGATTGGGTAGTTAATGATGGCAACGAGGATTGATTATTTATTTCACCAACACCAAAGGACTCATTTGATTGTGAGAAAGAGGAGGAAAGTGGGGAAGATGAAGATAATAACGAACTATTTCCGCCATTCATCAAAATACCAAGTAGGGGACCAACCTTATTGATAATGTTTGCAAGGGTTTGATCAGAAGTTAGTGAAGATAAGGGTGAAGATTGATCAGTGGTATTATCTGTGGTAAAGCTAGGGAAGGAAGATGATGAGGATAAAGAAGATGAGGAAGATGAGGAAGATGGGAATGAGGCAAAACTATCCACCGATGCGTTCAAGTTATCTGAATTGGAATTTACAACATCAGATGAATTAGAAGCCACTACGAGGCTACCGTCAATACCACCTGTACCTGAGCTATCTACGCTCGAACCCAGATCGGAGGAGAATTGAGGATTCTCAACAGTTATCACTCCTTTGATATGACTCCATGTCGGATCATAGTATGGATATACGCCTGGTTCCTGAAATGTTACAGTGTAGTTCTCATCAGTACCAAAAAAGTCACCATAAAAGATGTTACTCGGACCTTCTTCAGGGGTTCCAGAAACAATAAAATGCGGTGAAGAGTCTTTGTTGATCCAAGTTACATTAGCACCTGCAGGAACAGTAATATTGGCAGGCGAGATAGGATTCTGGCTGTCGCTATTAGTTGCACCGGGATTCAAGGTCATAATAAATTCGTTCCCTTGAGCATTTGCCCCTAATTGATTATAACCTAGTATTAAAATCACAAGAAAAATTATCGGTATTATTAATTTTCTCATTTTTATACCCTTTCGTTAAACGTGCGACTATATAATCATGATCTCTCGATGTGACAATATGACAATGAATGACAGTTAATGAATCATAACAGCAATGTTTACTTATTAGCAATTTTGCGTTTGCTCTATAGTAAATTCCGTCTCCTATTCCAAAATTCCCCTTGATTTCATCTAGATGACGTAATTCACATAATTTAATCAATTCTTTACAATATTGTGTGTTTTCACGAGTGATTTCAGTAATTATTCTGACCTTGATGCCTCTGGCTTGAAGTTGTCGAAATGCAGCAGCAACCGCAGGGATTGCAGTATATCAATAAAGAACATTTTTGTCGGCACAAATATCTGCATATTCTTTTAATTCTATCCAAAGTTCATTATTTATTTTTATGATGTTTTCTGGACGATAGATAACCTCTGATTTTCTTCAGGATGACTATTATGTTCTACCAATGATTAAGAACAAAGAAGTAAATATTAATAAAGTTTAGAACAATCTGTTATTGGTTTAACTCTTCAATAATTGTATCGTTTTCGCAATATTGTTAGAAATATTAGAATATTAGAATCTTCGATGCAATGAAATATTGTCAATTCAAAAGAGTTTTTATAATAATATTGATATTCACTTTTGATTGAAATTTGCCATTAGGTGATGGAATACGTAGAGATATATCAAAGGTCTCGCCTTTGGAAAGAAATCGGTTTATAGATGCCATCGTGAAACTAGATACAACCAAATTTTATCCTGACGGGGTCTCGTACTGGGATAAACAAGAAGCCATACATAAGAATGCCCACTTCCATGGAGTGGACGTGCATGTTGGTCCGGCCTTTATTCCATGGCATAGAGTAATTGTAAATAGGCTAGAGCAATTGCTGCGGGAAGTTGATCCCGAACTGTCACTCCATTATTGGGATTGGACAACTGACCCTCGTTCGACGTTTGGAGGCAGAGCAGTACTATTTACTCCTCAATTTATGGGAAATTCAAATGGCAATGCTGGACATCTTCTTGATTTCTTTGAATCAACCGAGGGCGAAGAATTGGGAAATGGACACGATAAGATTTGGCGTTCTGTAGGCCTCAGCCCTGATGTTACAAGACCAAATGGCGCTCCAAAAATTGATTCTGATGCTGTGATATTGGCGGCTGGTTCCAATTTTGCTACTTTTGCAAAGAAATTGAAAGAGGCTCACGACTTTGTCGCTCATTCCTATATAGGAGGAACGATTGAAAAACCTCACTATTCATTTCACGATCCATTTGTGTTCTTATTACATTCAAATTTAGATCGATTATGGGCTAAATGGCAAACTGATCCTGCCCATCCCGAGAGGCTGTCTCCTTCGACTGCCTACAATGGACTTAGCCCTGGAGAATTAACTACCCTTGCAACTGAGAATGTCGAACCGTGGGCCGGTGGTACAAATTTGGAACCTTAGGCATCTGATCCCACAATACAAACTATAATTAATTATTTAGACACATCTGTAGTTGTACCGGCTAATTACGAGCATCCAGAGCCATTGAGAGCCTTGACAGGTGCTCCTGTCTCAATGATCAAGCAGACTGGTGAGGTACTTACTGCCTTGGCAGTTGAGAATGAGGGTACCATGACCGTTTCATGGGTCGAAAGCACAGATATTTGGCAAGGTCCAGACTCAATCAGTGAATCCCTATTTGCCCGGGAAACCCATATCGCTATGTGTAAGCAGACTGAAGAGGTACTTACCGCTTTGGCTGTTAGCAATGAGGGGGCTATGAATGTCTCTTGGGTAGAAGGTACTGGTATATGGCAAGGACCTTCCAAAATAAGTAGTGCCGATATATTCCGAAAAGGAGCTCCTGTCGCAATGTGCAAGCAGACTGATGACACACTTACGGCGTTAGCGGTCGACAAATCAGGACGGATGAATATAATTTGGGTAGATGGTACTGGTCTTTGGCAAGGACCGATTCCAGTTGGTCATACGCATCCTTACTCAACGGACAGGGGCACTCATGTTGCTATGTGCAAACAGACTGAAGATACGCTTGCCGCAATGGCAGTTGATGAGGAAGGGACATTAACCGTGATGTGGGTTGATAGCTCTGGACTCTGGCAGGGGCCAAAGCTAATCCATCCAATCGGTAAATTCTCGAGGGGAGCTCCAATAGCCATGTGTAAACAAACAGACGATATTCTTACAGCCATGGCGGTTGACAAAGAAGGTGCTTTGACTATAATGTGGGTTGATGGAACTGGTACTTGGCAAGGACCAACAAAGATTAGTCCTCCTGTATTTGACCCTCAGGAAACTAATATTGCGATGTGTAAACAAACAGACGATATTCTTACAGCCATGGCGGTTGACAAAGAAGGTGCTTTGACTATAATGTGGGTTGATGGAACTGGTATTTGGCAAGGACCTGCAAGAATCAGCAACACCCATGTCTTTCGTCTCGGAGCGCACGTTGACATGTGCAAACAGACCGACGAGGTGCTAACGGCTTTGTCGGTGGCTGATGTAAACGCAGTACTGAATGTTTCATGGGTCGAAGGTACAGGCACTTGGCAAGGACCACAGCAAATTTGGCCATAGATTAACGTATTCAATTTATGATTCGATTAAATTCTCAACCAAATCCAACCGAACCCTTATACCATATGGGACTTAATCCCACCACTCCCGCCATCCATTTTTATGACAGTTTTTGGTAAACAATACATGATAATTTATTTTTCAAATATATCTATTGCATCTGTAATCATGATTTAACATCTACTTTTTCAGGTCAAGTAGAAGTTCCATCAGTAGACAGTAAAGCAGCTGGATTTGTAGAGTTTACACCCATTATGTCATATACTCAAATGGTTGTTTTAAAGTAAATTCGCGGTCAGATAATGAGTATGAAGTAGAAACTTAAATCTATTTTACTATTTTTTGAAATATGTTCTTTTACTAAGGAAACAATCTCGTCCATCTAACCCTAACAAATATTATTGTGTACTAGTTATTGAATTATTACTTGAATTGATACTTGACATAGAACTTATTGAGAAACCACCAGGAAGTTCATATGAGAAATTTTTGACTCCAAGATAATCCGGTGTCAAATTACTAAACATCTTATGAATTTCTTCAGAAATATTTTGATGAGCATACACTATACCAAAGGTATTTGTTAAGATAGATACAATCAATATTAGAATAATTACATGCCTTATCATCAAAATAGTAGGTCAATAAAGGTTAATACATAGCTATTAGTTTGCACGAGATATCAGATTATAGGAAATGATTTGAAAGGCTATGTTTAAGGTGTCGTGCCAGGTTAAATTATTTAATAGAATTAATTTCTGCTATCTGGGAATTCCAAAATTTTGAAGTAAACAGATGATATAAGTTCATGTATGTTAGCCGATCTTTCTAATTAGTTCATTAAGTCTAGTCTGTCTGTCAGTACTTTTGTATTCTGCTTTTATGCAATCCTCCACTAAACACTGGTTGTTACTTTAATTTTAGTTAAATAGCTATTTAAAATGGTAAACGATGTAATGACAGAATATGATTTTATA
>JANWKP010000302.1 GCA_025451315.1 Nitrososphaerales archaeon
AGAATTTTTGAACATATGATTAGTCATAAACTAACAGAATCTAGTTTCATTGATGAAGCTTTCGTAGCGGTTCTTAGTGAGACTGCTATAGATTCTATGAAAACTTATAAAATTAGTGATAAATCAGGACTGTACGCTTGGGCATCTAGTAGAGGTACGCTGATTGGTAGATTAAAAAAACAAATTGAGGATAAGGAAGACAAAGAGAATAGCGATACCGAGGAAAGAACAACGAGCAATGAAGGTACAACTGAAGATGATATACTGGAATTACTCGATGGAGATTCAAGGCTCGTTTGTATTTCTGTATCTGATCCTTACGAAATAAAGAAACTGGCTGTATCAATAAGTCAAGAAATGCTTAAAAGGAGAAAAAAACAGTTCAAAGTCAAACCACATGTACTTTTTGTATTTGATGAAGCACAGGAATTCATTCGTGATTTATCTAATGCACGTGGAATAGATAAAGAATGCAGTGAAGGGATTGAAACTCTTTTGCGTCAAGGTAGAAAATATGGATTGGGTGGATGTATTGCTACTCAAAGAATAGCATATCTCAATACTAGTGCGTTACAACAGCTTCATACTTATTTTGTTGGGACATTGCCAAGACCGTATGATAGAAATGTTGTAAGTAACACTTTTACAATTGACAATGGAATATTAGAAAAGACATTGGAATTTGCACCAGGTGAATGGCTCCTATCAAGCTATATTGCGACAGGGATAGAAAATGTTCCAATATTTATTAGATCAGAAAATTCTGAAATGAAGATAAAGGAAATACTACAAATGTCAGTGGATATTGATAACTAATCATTTATCAAATCTTTTATCACAATTGTTATAAGCAAAAAATAAAAAATTAACTTATAGAATAATTGTCTCAACATAAATTTATTAATGAAGTATTACAGGCATTCCGTAAAATACAAAGAGAGATCTATATCTCAACAGTTGAACACGACTTTAGACCCCGATTAGCCGACTACTTTTGCGAAAAAGTATTAGCCTATGAAAAAATTGACATCCGCTATGAAAGGGGTAGAACAGATTTAACATTGATAGATGGTGATAGAAATAGATCGGTAATAATAGAAACTAAAAGACCGAACGAAGATTTGGATGAAGAACGTTGGCATAATCAGGCTTTTTCATATGCGGATCCTACTACACTTTTTGTTGTATTGACTAATGGGTTTAGGTTTTTACTCTATGAAATAAGAAGAAATGAAAAAGAATTAATCGTTGATATTAATTTTAGAGATATTTTAGAAGATAAAAAATTTTCAAATGAAAATTTGTCATCGCTTGAAGTCGAAAAAATTCTAAGACTTTCAAAGATATCTAAAAATGAAATTGATAATGAACAAAAATATTCTAATTTTAATGAATATTACGGTCTAATTGATATTTCAGAAAATGATGGTTTTGAATTGTTAATTTCTCAGTTGGACCATATAATTAATAATTTGTTGAAGCAATTTGCCTTTAATTCGTTTGACGAATACTATACCAGATACCAAGAATTACAACGATCATTAAGAGATTTAGAGGATGATGAACAGAGCAACTCTAAAGAGAACAAGTCCGAAGTTATTAATGCAAGGCTGATTATTCAAAACAGATTTAAAAGGTTTTCTTCATTTTCTGGATATTACGAATGGAGAGTTCTTTCTGGATACAAAGATGAAAACGAATTAAAAGAAGATGAACGAGAAGCGGATTATCACAAGACCAAAGAAATATTTTGTAAAGAATCGATTTATGTCTTACTTAACAGACTAATATTTATTCGAATCTGTGAAGACAAAAATCTATTAAAGAAAAGAATATCTGATGGAGGCATTGAACAATTTAGATCAATTCTGGAAGAGGATGTTATAGATAATTCGGACCAAATTTTCAAACAAATTGTTTTTTCCTCCTACTCTTCAGCAAGAAAAATCTATTCTCATATTTTTGACAAGGGAAGTCCGTTAGATTGGTATGAGAACGGAGATGGGGAACTTAACAGAGTAATGAATAAGATTCTGTGGATTTTAAACCGGTTTAATTTTTCGAATATCAATTCAGACATATTGGGTAAAATATATGAAAAGTATTTGCCTTTGGAGGAAAGGAAGCAACTAGGCGAATTTTATACCCCTGACTCGGTAATTGAATACATCCTGGACACAATAGGGTATATCCCCACAAATTCAATAGAAGATAAAAAAATTATTGATCCCTCGTGTGGGTCGGGTGGATTTTTGGTTAAGGCAATTAGAAGATTAATTGAACGATGGGCAATAAAGTTTGGTAAAACAACAAGTGAAGAAATTGCAAGTATGAGTAATTGGACCAAAGTATTGGAAAGACTCGAACCTAAAGAATGTGAGAAAATAATTAATTCAATAATATCAAATATTTACGGATTTGATCTTAATCCATTTGCTGTTCATATTACTGAAATGAATATTCTTTTTCAAATTGTCGATCTTTTTCAAAAAGCAAAATCAGAGGGCAATGCCTCCAAATTTGAATTAAAAGATTTTAAGATTTATCAAACTGATTCACTGGTAAAGCCCGAGATGCAATATGATCTCTTTAAATTTTCTGGTCCCACTAGTGTATTGTTATATGACAAAGCAGAAATTGAAAAAATAAAGAATACAAAATTTGATTTTGTAGTAGGTAATCCTCCTTGGTTAGGATCCCTAAAAATAAAAAAACTAGATAAAAAATTACATGAACCTTATTTGACTGCGCAAGGGAAATACGATATTTATGTATTATTTATTGAGTTAGGGATTAATATGTTATCCCAAAATGGTAAACTTGGATATATAATTCAGAATCGTTTTCTTAAAGCTTCCTATGCAAAGACAACTAGAAATTTTATATTAAAAAATACTCATATTAAACAAATCATTAATTTCTTGGATGGAAGGATTTTTAAAAACGCTATTAATTATCCTGCAATTATTTCACTGCAAAAAGTAAAAGACGAAGAAAATTTCTTCTACTTAGAATATCTTGGTGAGAGTAGGCTTTCAACTGATCCCTTTGATGAACTTAGGGATATAACTTTGACAAAATCTCAGATCAAATCCGAAAGATTTGGTATTGTGATACAGGATCAAAAAAATCTGACAGATGATTCATGGATTTTAATAACCGATAAAGGCATAGGCGTTATGAACAAAATTAAATCTTACAGAAAATTAAAAGATTTTTGTGGGAATAACATTATACAAGGTGTAACGATAGGATTTAAGGGTTCGGATAAAGTTTATTACATCAACAAAAGCAGGCTTCCTGACTTTGAGGGGGAAGAAAGAGTTCTAAAAAACGTAATTCGTGGTAAGAATATCAAGAAATTTTCATTTGTTTCTTCTAATAGTTTGCTAATATACCCTTATGATTCGAAAGGAACGCCGATAGATATTATGACATATCCTAGAATAAAGAGACATTTAGATCCATTTAAAGGAAAATTGTTAACACGAGTATTGGATGGAAAAACCATTTCTGAATGGAATATGAAATGGTTTGAACTCTGGCGAAAAAGGGACCCATCTAAATTTGAAAAAAAGAAAATTATTTGTCCTAGAATCTCAAAAATAAATAAATTCGCCTTGGATGAGGGAGGTCACTACGTATCTGATTCTGTAGTATGTATGCTAATAGAAGAAGAATATACTAAATATACTGATCTTATTTTAGCAATCCTTAATTCAAAGTTAACCCTATGGTATATTCAAAAAACATCTAATTTAGTTCAAGACAAATATTACAGTTATAGCGAAGATTATATAAAAAATATACCAATCAAAATTCCTTCTGATTCGGTTGAAGAAGTGATCTTTCATAGAATTCGTGATAATGTGAAACATATTAGAGAGAATCAAGAGAATATTATGACAGGAGAAATGGAAGTGCTTTATGCGGAGATAGATAATCATGTATTTGACTTATTTGGCGTAGACAAACTCGAAAGAGAAATGATAGAAAAAGAAGTTAGTGTTCAGCTTTTACAATAATTATCAACTTGCCAGTATATAAAAAATAAATTCACCATTAGAATGAACCTAAAATACTTCCAAAAAAATGTCGAGAAGAAAGTCATTATGAAGTATTGCATCGTACAATCAGCATCCTAAATATTTTAGTGGACTATATACAGATCTATAAATAATACACTGGAACCTGAGCAGAACCCATTAGTCTTACTACAATGCACAATGTTATGATAGAAGCATCTCTAACGAGTGTTTCAACGTAGCATTAGTATTTACAAGTTTATGGATGAGATTTAAGAATTATAAAGTATCTGAATAAACTTAAGTAGTTTACAAATCAAAAGTCATTCAAAGAAGCCGTAAGGAAGATGATGAACTCTATGTTGCTCACATTTGAGCCAAAATATCACACTCTAACTTATCCCCAAGATTTTGATCAGTGAAAAGATTCTGCTTGTGAATGAATTGGTACAGTTCATGACTTTTTCCTACTCGGGGCATCTAAACCCATTCATACATAGAATAATTATGATTTCCCTTCTTATTGAGGACTCTATGGTCGGGTAGATTTTCTGTTTTAGTAACGTGGTTTGAGTCCCAACCCCGGTCTGAAGTTTATTAAAACACAATTATGTTCCAAGACTAATCAAAGAAACTAGTTAAATGTTGAAATATAATTTGAAATTAGGAGCTATTATCAGATATTGAGATGTTTCCTCGAGTATAACTACGGGGTTCAAATCCCTCTTCCAGATTCATAAAAGTGCAAATTTTAACGAATATTGACATTTAAAAATGTCTCGATAGTAGTTTTTGTTAATGAAGAAATTGTTATATAGTGAATATGCGATTGATAATTAAAGATATTCTTTTATTTTCCCTCTTTCATACGAGTGTAGCTGAATTGCCAAAATCATTTAATGAGAAAGAATCCCAAATCCAATTCCTATTAATGGTATGTAAGATGAGAGGCATGACTGTAAAAGAGATACAAGCAGAAATTACATCAACTCTGAAAATAGATATCTCTATTAATTCTTTGTATAACAGATTACAAAGATATGAGGAAATAAATGCTAAAGAACTTCAAGAACTAAAAAAGTCAAATCATGCCTACATTTCCAGAATAATGGAATTTGTTAACCATTTCGCATACTATCGAAAGGTTATATTGACTACTATACATGCTCCAAAGAACAAACAATCTATCACACCTGCATTACTTTTTAGAACTACCGATCTTTTACAGAAACTTGATCAGACCGAATTTGCTATGCTTGAGAAAATACCTGATATTTTTTCATGGAAACGATTTAACTACACTGGTGTACGAGATCCAAGATTTAACATTGGCATAGATGACGATCAAGATGAAAAAAGTATTGATCAATGCGTTACAGCAATAGAGCAAATACCAATTCCACCTGATTTAAGAGAGTTACAGTCCAAAACTGAGAATGAAAAACTTATGGAAAGAAAATAATTTGATACAAGAGAATTGCTATTGATGATTGCAAATCATATTTGTTTTTGAGGTCTATCAGCAATCATTTAAATTAGGCAGATTTTGATACCATGTTAAAGATTTATCTGCATTTGGATGCTTTTCCCCCCAAGACTCATATTGTTGGATTGTCTCTCATTACTATTATTATTATTTTTTATTAACATTATTCTATAATCTCTTGCATAAGATATATTCTCCAAAAGGTTGCAAATTCAAAAGAGCATTAGAATCATCATACAAGGTTCATTGATAATTTTTTTATTAGATAAAATCATAGATTTAAAACCAAATGTATTTGTTTTCAAATATAAAACCTTTAATAATGAATTGATAAAATGTTTATTTTATCATCAAATATTTTGGCTAGTTCTGTATTATCTTTATTATTTATACTTCCTCGTCCAGGAGTAGCAGACATGCCAATTACTCATAGTTTTCAAGTATTCAGCAATTGCCCCGAAGAAAACGGCTGTTAAAGCAAATACCACAAGATACATCAACCTATTGCCCTCAAGAATGACGATAAGTTTGGTTGATAAATACGAGGCTTTGCGACAGATTTGCAACAAAAAGTTTCCGAGCTTATGGCATTCCGCGGACTTTGAGCTTTCCATTCTGTTCTAAACATACATCATTGATGCTCTTTGCCTTTCGCAAGATTATACTCAGACTACCAAGGTCATCAAAGACTTTGGGGATTGAACTAACCTAACTAGAAAGCTTTGACCCAACCAATAGGAGGACATTGATTACACCATCAATTAAACAAAGTCAAACACTTTATATAGCAAAAACAATAAAAATTCTTTTTATAGTGATCTTGTAGTTATGTTTCTATATCATAAGGTTTGTTTAAATAAAGTCATTTCCCTATGCAAATTTCCCTATTGATAATAAATTAGTGATCTGGCAAAAGAAATAGAATCTAGATGGTTTGCTCTTTGGTTTTTCTAATTACCGTCCAATTCCTTAATTATTGTTTGCTGATGCCTCTTGTCCTTACTCTCCGCTTTCTCCTTCATAATCGCTGTCTCCGCTTTCTCCTTCATAATCGCTGTCTCCGCTTTCTCCTTCATAATCGCTGTCTCCGCTTTCTCCTTCATAATCGCTGTCTCCGCTTTCTCCTTCAT